>JADHKY010000006.1 GCA_016780945.1 Aquiluna sp.
AGGTCATACTCCGAAAGAGTTCCGCCTGAGCTGGACTCGTCCGAAGCGGCGCATCCTGAAAGCGCCAACGCTGCAACAGCGCCAATCGCCAACATTGAGAATTTCTTAGAATGCTTCATGCTTCTCTCCTTTGGTTTGGCCCTAGGTTAGGCGGACACAAGGGGTCTCACTAAATTCAGTTGTGCAAATGTCAACTAATTGGGTTAGGTTGGATAAATGCGCACTCACAGCTCCGGGCTTACAAGAGACCTTGAGGTGATTGAGGCTTTGTCCCTTGCCGAGTCCTTCACCCAGGGTGGCCTGGGAGTAAATCGCGTTGCAGAGATAACCGGCCGGGACAAGGGCCAGATTTCCCGGGTTCTAAGCACTCTCGCCGCCACCGGACTGGTTGACAGGGACGCTAAAACCAAGAGATACGCACTTGGTCACAGGTTTTACTCACTCTCCATGAGAACCCGCGAAGCCCACCTTGCTCTCCAGGCAGAGTCCCGGCTCGCAGAACTTGTGGCACAGGTCCAAGAGACCGCTCACCTAAGCGTCCTCAGGGGCGGTCGGGTTTTGACTGTAAAAACGCTGGTTGCTGCCGATGCCGTCCGCCGCTCCGGATGGGACGGAATCCTCTCTAACGCCGGCATCACTGCCTCAGGTCGAGCGATACTTGCCGGCCTCACGGACAGCGAGATTGAGCTTTGGTGGCAAGAGCATGCCCTAGATGATCCACTTCCCATCCTCACAATTGACCTTCCCAATCCCCCCGAGCCGATTAACCCAAAGACGAAGCGGGCCAGGAGACCAGCGCGAAGCCTCAAGCAGTTCATGGCAATGCTTCAAGAGGTTAGAGATCTCGGCTATGCGATAAGTGATGAGTTCCAAAGCGGCATCATTGATGCCGCTGCTCCCGTTAGGGACTCAAGCAATGTGGTAATCGCTGCTATCAGCGTTGGTGCATCGGTTGATCGCATCGGCGACCAGACCGATCAGCTGGGTCAGTTTGTGTCGGGCGCTGCAATTCGGCTCTCAATGGACCTAGGCGCACCTATTGTTGGCCCCGCCTAAGCGTGAAATGATTCAACTATGACCAGCGTTGCTTTCATAACCGGAGGAGCCTCCGGGTTTGGCCTGGAGCTTACGAAGAAGCTCAGGGCGCTCGGCTGGACCGTTTACGCCGCCGATAAGGATTCCAAGGCAGTAGCTCTAACAAAAGAGTTTGGTGCGGTTCCGGTCACCTTAGATGTCACCGATGCCAAGAAAACCAAGTCAGCAATTGATGCCCTCATCAAAAAGGAGGGCCGGCTAGACCTCTTGGTCGCAAACGCCGGATTTGGCAACTTCTCCACCGTTGAGGAAATGACCAGCGAGCAGGTGCAGCAGATATTTGCCGTGAACGTCTTTGGCGCTGAGGCTTGCATCCGGGCGGCCCTGCCGCAAATGCGCAAGCAGCTCTCGGGCAGGATACTCATCACCACCTCAGTAGTTGCCCACGTCTCCCTAGCGGGACTTGGTTGGTATGCAGCAACCAAGCACGCGATGAAGGCGGTAGCTAACGCTCTCAGGCAAGAGGTGCGGGAGCTGGGGATCTTCGTTTCAACCATTGAGCCTGGGGCCTCAAAGACCGGGTTTGGTGCAGTTGCCTTCGGGCTTCTGAAAGATGGCAGGTCTGTTAGCGAATACGACACCGTCATGAAAGGCTTTAACAAGTGGCTGGGTGGAATGTATCGAATCTCTTCTGGACCCCAGAAGGTCGTCAACAAGATGCTGAGGGCTGCAACTAGCGCTAGGCCAAGGGCGCACTACCCAGCGAGCTGGGACGTCAGGGCCCTCAAGGTCGTCTTCTATGTAGTACCAAGGCGTTGGCTAGACGGCTTTATTCTTTGGCTCGCTAAGCGCTAGAGCGAGTGACGGGAATCGAACCCGCGCCACCAGCTTGGGAAGCTGGAGTTCTGCCATTGAACTACACTCGCAGTTTTCTAGATTCTAGCCATCGCCGAGCTTTGGCTAAATAGACTCAAACGATGCGCATCCCAGAGCCAGAGGTCATTAACCCCACAAGTGTTCCCAGCCTCAAATGGGGCATTATCGGTCCTGGTGGTATCGCCGAGGTGTTTGTGGCGGCCTGCCAAAAACACACGGCTCAAAAGTTTCATGCGGTGGCGTCTCGAACCCCAGGTAGAGCTGAGGAGTTCGCAAAGAAGTTTGAGATTCCAAAGACTCACGACAGCTATGAGGCACTGGTAGCCGACAGCGAGATAGATGCCGTCTACATCGCCAGCTGGCAGGTCGAGCACTACAAGCACGCGATGCTCGCGCTAAATGCGGGCAAGCACGTTCTGGTTGAAAAACCCATCACCGTGCTCCCCGAACATGCAAAAGAGATCTTTGCTCTCGCTAGAGAAAAGGGTCTGCTTGCAATGGAGGCGATGTGGACAAGGTATTTACCTCAAAGCACGATCATCCGAAAGCTTTTGGCCTCTGGCGAGCTCGGTAAGCCGCAACTTTTTACTGCCAACTTCTCAGCCGACAACCGCCACATCGCAAGACTTTGGCAAAAAGGTGGTGGAAGCATCATCTACGACATGGGCATCTACCCAATTGCTATGTCGCAGCAGTTCTTGGGTAGCCCCTCGAAGATCACGGCTACAGGCACTCTCCACGAGAGTGGACTGGATGCCGAAAGCCACTCTGTATTTGAATACGCCTCTGGTGCTAGGGCCCAGGTGACAGCATCCGGCATCGCAACTTTGCCCACAACAGCAAGCTGTTCCTTTGAGAACGCTGTAGTGGTGGTCGCAGAGCCGTTCTTTGTGCCATCCGGTATCAAGCTCAGGGACAAGGAGCTCTACTTCACCGAAGAGGTATGGAGGGACGAAACCGAGGTTCGTGGCCACGATGGCCTCAGCTACCAGGCAACCTGGTTTGCAAAGTACGTCTCAGAGGCCCGAGTTGAGTCTGAGGTTCACCCTGCCAATGAAGTTATTGCTGGCATCGAGATAGCCGCGGAGATCTGCAAGCAGATGGGCGCTGAGCCTCTTTAGGCTCTTACTCCAATAATCATTGGGTTGTGGAAAGAGTCCTTAAAGGCTTTTTCACTGGCCCCACTTCTGTCTAGGTATGGCGTGATGCCTCCTAGGTGGAAAGGCCATGCTGCGCCCATGATCATGCAGAGGTCGATGTCCTGTGGCGTTTGAACCACCTTCTCCTCCAGCATTAGCTTTACCTCTTTGGCAAGGCCTACCTGCACCGACTCAAAGATCTCGGCAGCTGTTCTGGCATTTTTTCCTCCAGCGACAATCTCCACTGCCTTTTTGTCATAACCCTTTATCTTGCCCTTTGCATCGCGCTCCAGCAGCTTGCCGTGCTCTGCTAGCTTGTGAAGGTTCTCGCTCGCATAGAAGCGCTCCTGGTTGAACGCGTGCATCGAGTCGAGCACGTGTGCGCCAACTTTTAGGCCCACCAGTTCAAGAAGATCAAATGGGTTCATTGGCAATCCCAATGGGGCAATTGCGGCGGCAACCTCTTCAAAGCTGGCTCCCTCATCGACGGCTCGCATAGCCTCACCGAGCAGGTAGCCGAGCAGGCGGTTTACGACAAAGCCGGCTGAATCTGAGGTGATCACAGCGGTTTTCTTTAGGTTTTTAGCAACCTCCATGGCCGTAGCAACTGCCTCGTCTGAGCTCTTCTTGGCCCTAACCACCTCCACAAGAGGCATCACGGCCACCGGGTTGAAGAAGTGGAAGCCCACCAGACGCTCTGGGTGCTTCAGGGTTTTCGCCATCGCGTCAACCGATAGTGACGAGGTGTTGGTGGCGAGAATGCAATCCTCGCTGACGACCTCTTCAATCTTTGCGAATACCTCTTGCTTGATCTTTAGCTCTTCAAACACTGCTTCGATTACCCAGTCGCAATCAGCGAAGGCTGCATAGTCCAAGGAGCCAGAGAGGTTACCGACATAGCGATTGCGGTTATCTAGGCTGAGCCTGCCTTTTTTCACGAGCTTGTCTAGCTCTGAGGTGATGTATTCGATGCCCTTATCGATACGCTCCTGGGAGACGTCGGTAATAACTACCGGCACCTCTAGCCTGCGCAAAAACAGCAGGGCGAACTGCGAGGCCATCAGGCCTGCACCTAGGACTCCAACCTTGCCCACCTTGCGAGCCAAAGCCTTGTCGGGAGCTCCGCTGGGTTTCTTAGCGTGCTTCTGCACCAGGTTGAATGCGTAGATGGAAGCTCGGAACTGATCCGATGCGATTAGCTCCTCGATTGCATCGTCTTCACGCTTGAAGGCTGCTTCTTTGCTGCCGCTCTTAGCAGCCGCAATTAGGTCGAGTGCTAGATACGGCGACAGTGGTACCTTGCCAAGTTTTTCCTCAACCGTGGAGCGCATTATAGAAACCGCCGGCCCCCACATCGTTGCCTTCTCGACGGCCCCAGGCTCGTGCTTGCGCTTGACCTTCTTGCCCCCGATAACCTCATCAGCCCAGGCGAGGGACTCCTCAAGGAATCTCGCAGAGCCAAACATCTTGTCCGCGATGCCCAGCTCCAAAACCTCTTCGGGCTTGAGCATGCGATTTTGCTTAAGTGGGTTTTCCAGAATTACCTTCAGGGAGTTGCGAATACCAATCAGGTTTGGAAGCAGGTAGGCGCCACCCCAGCCTGGAATCAGGCCAATGAAGACCTCTGGGAGTGCGACGGCAGGAGCGGTCTCGTTAATGGTTCGGTAGTTTGCATTGAGAGCTATCTCGAGGCCACCGCCTAAGGCAAGGCCGTTAATGAACACGAAGCTTGGGACCCCCAGCCCGTCTAGCTTTTCTAGCGAGTAGTGCCCGAGCTCTGCAATGAGCCTTCCGATTTTGCGATCTTTGATGTCCTGGACGTGCGAGAGGTCCGCACCAGCTGCGAGATAGTAGGGCTTGCCTGTTACTGCGACGCCGTGAATCTCCTTTTTCTTTGCCCGCTCCTTAAGCTCATCTAGCTTCTCGGCGAACTGCAGGAGGGTGTGGGGACCTAAGGTGTTCGGCCTGGTGTGGTCCTTGCCGTTGTCGAGGGTGATCAGAGCAATTGTCCTGCCCGATGGCATCTTGACGTCCGAGACGTAGGAGTGCGTTACTACCTCGTCATCGGCCTCTAGAAGTGGCGCGTACTTTTCCATTATTAGCCTTTGTAGTTTGAGTTTTCCCAGATGACCGTGCCGCCCATACCCAGGCCAATACACATCGTGGTCATTCCGTAGCGGACCTTTGGATTGTCCTCGAAGTGTCGCGCTAGCTGGTTCATGAGCCTGACACCTGACGATGCGAGCGGGTGCCCCATGGCAATCGCTCCACCCCAGGGGTTGATCTTTGGGTCGTCGTCGGCAAGACCGAAGTGGTCGAGGAAGCTAAGAACCTGAATTGCAAAGGCCTCGTTTATCTCGATGAGACCGATGTCGTCCATCTTGAGACCTGCCTTCGCAAGGGCCTTCTCGGTTGCGGGAATTGGTCCAATTCCCATGATCTCTGGCTCCACGCCTGCAAAGGCAAAGCTGACCATCTTCATCTTTGGCTTCAGACCATATTTCTTGACAGCTCCCTCACCTGCGATGAGAGACATGGTCGCTCCATCGGTGAGTGGTGAGGCATTTCCTGCGGTGACCTTGCCGTGAGGCCTAAAGGGGGTCTTCAAATCCTTCATGCCCTCAAGGTTTGACTCTGGCCTCAACAGTTCGTCTGTGGTTACCAGGTTCCAACCCGCATCACTGGCTGCCGAAACGGCGATGAGATCCTTCTGAATCTTGCCATCTGCATAGGCCTTTGCAGCCTTTTGCTGGCTTGCAACGGCAAATGCATCGCTTCTTTCCTTGGTGAGGTGAGGGAAACGGTCGTGAATCTTCTCAGCGGTGTTGCCCATGTTCATCGCACTTGGGTCAACTAGCTTTTCGGCGAGGAATCTTGGGTTTGGGTCTGCTCCCTCACCCATTGGGTGGTGACCCATGTGCTCGACACCGCCGGCAAGGGCAATGTCGTAGGCGCCGATGCCGATTGCGCTGCCTGTCGTGGTGACAGAGGTCATCGCTCCCGCGCACCAGCGATCGATTGAGTAGCCGGGAACCGAAAGTGGCAATCCGGCAAGAATGCTTGCGGATCTACCAATCTGTAAGCCCTGGTCGCCGTATTGGGTGGCGGCGGCAATAGCAACGTCGTCGATGGCCTCTTTGGGCAAGTCTGGGTGGCGCTCAAGCAGGCCAATCATGGTCTTCACCACTAGGTCGTCGGCCCTGGTCTTCCAGTAGACGCCCTTTTCACCCGCCTTACCAAATGGGGTTCTAACACCGTCAATGAAAAAGACGTCTTGGGTCTGCATTTAGTTCCTCACTAGGTTCTTGCGACTAGCCTGCCTCGCGGCCTCGTCCTGGGCAAGCGTAGTTCTAACAAGCCCTGGCGAGAGCTCAAAGGCATCGACCAGACTTTCGGCGTGGGGCTTGAGTCTTGGTAGCAGCCTGGTGTCGATGTATTCGGTGATCGCCTCGGCCCTTGCGGCAGAGAGGCGGCCGTTTATCAAATACCAATCTAGGTTGTCCTCCAGCAACGTGAACCCGTAAAGATCCCTGAGCCAGGTCAGGATCTTGAGCGAGTCTGCGTCCTTGATTGTCTTAAGGGCTGAGGTGAAGGCCTCCCACATAATCAACTCGGCATGAGCCTTTGCGGCCTTAATCAGGTCATTCTGGTGCCGGTTGAAAAGCTCGGCCTGCTTGGCCTTGTCACTACCTGCTGCCTTTAGCTTGTTTGCGATGTTGGCAACCATGGTGTGAACGCGATCGGTGAGGAGTTGGTGCTGGTGCTCCTCGTCTTTCACGTAGCCAACCGACCGCGCGGTTGAGCCGAAGTCAACAATGTTCTGGGCGAGCCCCCTGAGGCCGCCGCGATTAATGGTTGCTTCGCCAAACTGGCCAGCGACATATTGCGCCAGTGTTCCAAAGTCTGGCGACTTGAAGGCCTTGGCGTAGTCACCCAGGAGGCGCTTCGCCACCAGCTGCAACATCACGTTGTTGTCACCCTCGAAGGTGACATAAACATCAAGGTCAGCCCTGAGGCCGGTGAGCCTGTGCTCCGCCATGAAACCCTGCCCGCCACATGCCTCGCGGCACTCCTGCACGGTATTTAGCGAATACCAGGAGCTAAGAGCCTTGGCAGCTGCCGAGACTGTCTCTAGGTCTGATCTTGACTCGTCGGTGTCATTCTCACCGGTGAAGACGGCGTGGTACTGGTTCAACATCTCCTGGTGAGTGAAGATCTGAGCGTAGGTCCGGGCAATCAGCGGGATCAGCCTGCGCTGGTGCCTGCCGTAATCGAGCAGTGTGGTCTCCTCGCCATCGCTGCCATGGAACTGCTTACGAGCAAGGGAGTACCTGACGGCAATGTCTAAAGCGAGCTTCTGGGCATTTGTCACAGCACCGGTCAAAGACACTCGACCCTGCACTAATGCACCCAGCTGAGTGAAGAAACGGCGTCCCTTGTTCTCGATGCTGGAGGTGTAGGTGCCGTCGGGCTCAACATCTGCATAGCGATTGAGCAGGTTGGCCCTGGGAATGCGAACCTGGTTGAAGTAAAGACGACCATTGTCGATTCCATTGAGCCCACCCTTTAGACCATCGTCCTCGGCTCCGACTCCAGGTAGGAGCTTTCCGCGCTTACGCAGCGGAACATAAAACGCGTGCACACCCTGGTTCTCTCCCTCTGTGTAGAGCTGGGCAAAGACGACCGCCGCCTCGCCGTGCAGGGCGGCATTGCCGATGTAGTCCTTATAGCTGTGACGGTCTGGGGTGTTAACCACGAACTCCTGGGTTGCTGGGTCGTAGGTGGCGGTGGTGCCAATCGACGCAACGTCAGAGCCGTGACCAGTCTCCGTCATTGCAAAACAGCCCGGTGTGTCCAGTCTGGTAACCCCTGGAAGGAAGGTTTTGTGATGGTAGTCGGTGCCCAGGTTGAGAATTGCCGATCCAAACAAGCCCCACTGGACACCGAACTTTATCTGCAGCGAAGCATCCCCCAGGATCAGCTCCTCAAAGCTTGAGAGCGATCCGCCCGGGTTGCGCTGTCCGCCGAGTTCCACTGGAAAGCCGTATTGCGTCGCGTTTTCTTTAACCAGGGTCCTTAGCGACTTCAGCGCCCACTCTCGATGCTTCTCCATCGAGGCGCCCGCTGGGGTAAAGAGTTCTTTATCTTCGATGACGCTTCGGGTGTGGCGTCTGATTTCTGCCCACCGGCCGAGGATTTTCTCCCCTACTTCGGCAACGTCTAATTGAATGTCTTCTTTGAGATTCATGGTTGACCTCCGGCACTAGTCAACTCCGCATTTTAGAAAAGAAAAAGCAGTGTCTTCCTATTTCGTGACGGACGACAAAAGCGTTTGGTTTGCCGCGTCGTTGTATGTAGGAAACCTACAAAGCAGGCAACAAAAATTGGATGGTTTGACTAACTAGTCGCCCTTGAACTTTGCCTGCTTCTTGGTGACAAAGGCCTTCATGCCGCGTGCAACGTCCTTGGTTCCCATGAGTTTTGCGAGCCTGGGGAAGAGGTTTGCCTTTTCTGCCTCTTTGTCAGGCGCTCTCGCAGATTCCAGGGTTGCCTGAACGGCCAAGGGGGCCTGGTCTGCAATTCTCTGAGCCAGTTCGATTGCCCTTTCCAGCTCTTGTCCCGGCTCCACGATCTCGTTAATCATGTTCATCTCAAGAGCCTCTTGGGCTCCCCAGCGATCCCCGGTCAGCAGATAGCGCATTGCTCTGGCGTGGCCTGCAACCTGAGGCAGCCTGATGGTTCCTCCCCCAAAGGGGAGGATTGCTCTTGAGACCTCTAGCTGACCAAACTTGGAATCATTGGCCGCAATAACAACATCGCTCGCAAGTGCGAGTTCGACCCCGAGGGTGTAGCAGGTGCCGCGGGTTGCCATTACTACCGGCTTACTCACCTGCTTTGTGGAGATTCCCCATGGGTCTAGTCCGCCCTGAGGAACCATTTGAAGCTTTCCCTTTTGCATCTTTGGTCCAACGTCAAAAAGGTCAAGTCCTGCGGTGAAGTGCTCGCCGTGTGCAAAAACGACGCCGACTCTCAGTTCCTTGTTTCTGTCGAGCTCACCATAGGCAAGCGATAGCTCATGCAGCAGCTGCTCGTCTGCTGCATTCATCTTTTCGGGGCGATTGAGGCCAATTAAAAATAGATGGCCGCGCTGTTCGGTGGTTATCTTCTGAGACACAACCAAGAGGCTAAACGCTCTCGGTTAGCTGCGCCACCCGCTGCGGAGAGATTTGTAGCAAAACTCCAATGTCTCGCATGCTTAGACCCTGGGATCTGAGCCTTGCAACAATGTCCCTGATTTCTCTAGAGGCCTGCTCCTGCAGCCGCCTGGACTCGAGCATCTTCTCCTGAGCAGCCTCTAGGTCACAGACGATTCCGGGCAAGCTGGTCTCAATTTTCACGATTATGTCGCAGCGCTCAATTCCTTGGTTCTCATGAACCAAGTCTTTGATTTGCTCCGTGGCACTATCTAGACGACGCGAGGAAAACACCAGATCGCCAAGCTGAGGAACCTTGACCTCCCAAAGTCCAGCCTTGCGCTCGCACTCCGCAGAAATCTCCATGGAGATAGGTTACTGGATTTGTCTAGGGGCTATTTACTTGATTTTGGCCAGGTAAGGGTAATTGAGGCGACCGCCAGGGAGACCAGGGGAAACATGGCAAGTGGCCAGGCTATGGAAATGCACCAAATAGCGATTAGGCCAACAATCGTGTTGGAAACATGCCCCACCCAAAGCCTAATTTTCTGCCTTCGAGCCAGGAACGCTAGCCCGATGTTGAGAAGTGAAATCACGCCCAGGGCAATAAATAAATAGGCAACGAAAGTAGCTAGGTCCTCCAACTAGTCGCCCTTTAGCTGTTTCACGATTCGATTTGCCGCCATCTTCAGCGGCCTAATTGTGGTTACCCGGTCCTCTTTGGCAAACATCTCGGCAGTCTGATTGTCTAGGGCCGTTAGGTAGAGCTCGCCCCCGTAGTCCAGAGACTTGAGGCTCTCCAGCAGCAGGGTGTTTGTCGACCTGTCGGGGGCTGTGCAGATAAGGGTGCCGGTCTGATGGATCGGGAGCATCTTGGCAAAATCAGGGTCGCCAACATCTCCAAACAGAGTCTCCGCCCCGAGCTCCCTGGCTCTTGCCAGAGCATCAGGATCAAGATCTACTGCCAGCACAGAAGAGCCAGAGGAAATTAGCCCGGAAATCACTTCGGTGCCAAACCTGCCAGAGCCAATGACAATTGCATCGAAGCTCAATGACTGGCTCTCTTCGTCAACAGCACTCGCCTTACCTCGTTCAAACAGGTGCATAAAGCCCTGCATTAGCGGGAACAGTTTGTCCGTGTAGAGGATTAGGTAGCTCGAAACGGTGATAGTGAACACCGCAACAAGCGTCACGAGGCTCAGAACCGCAGAGTCCACCTGGCCCAGCGAGTAGCCCAGGGCAATCAAAATCAGAGAGAACTCGGAAATCTGAGCCAGAGCGACTCCGGTTCGGAAAGAAGTGATCGATCGATAACCCATCCAGCCCATGATGGCAAAGACAATCAGCGGCTTGCCGACCAGCACAAACACCGAGAGCACGATTGCTGGCCACAACTGACCCAACGCATCAGCGAAGGTTAGCGATGCGCCCAATTCAATAAAGAAGAACAGCAGCATCACATCGCGAAGTGAGACCATGCGAGCGCCAAGGCTCTCTCGGTAAGCGGTGGAGGCGAGCGAGACTCCAGCAACAAAGGCGCCGATTTCCATGCTCAAGCCAATGAGAATGCTGATCGCTGCCAGCACGATTGCCCACGCCACCCCAAACAGCAAAGTGAGCTCCGGGCTCTTTGAGATCCAGTCCAGAACCTTCTCAAGCACAAACTTCGATGCAAACGCGATAACGCCCAAGAACACCGCGCTCGAGGCAAGGGTCACAACCAGGTCTGTCACGACCGAGCCTTCGCCTGGCGTTCCAATGGTGACAATTACCACCATTGCTGCCACCACCAGGATGTCCTGAACAATCAGGATTCCAACGGCTATCCGGCCATAGAGGGTATCGAGCTCTCGCTTGTCGCCGATGAGCTTGATGATGATGATCGTCGAAGAAAACGTCAGTGCCACGGCGATGTAGAAAGCGGTGGTGGCCTCAAAACCAAATAGCATCGCAATTCCAAAGCCCACGGCCGCCGTGAAGGCAACCTGTGAGAGCCCCGCCACAAGCGCCACCTTGCCTGTTGAGCGAATCATGTGGAAATCAAGCTTTAGCCCAACCAAAAACAGCAATATCGCTATGCCAAATTTGGCGAAGAGTCTGATTTCCTCCGCTCCCTCAACCAGGTTGAAAGCCGTCGGACCAGCAAGAATGCCGACGATGATGAATGAGACAACTACGGGCTGGCGAAGTAGCTTGGCAATAGCCCCTGCTGCTACCGCGAGCGCCAAGATGAGCGCGACTGAAACAAAGGAGCCTTCGACCATGGCCAAAGTCTACTTTTGATTGATTTCTAGATTGTTTCCGCCGGGCTGACGCCTTTGTGCTTTGCAGGTTCTCGCTCAGCTAGCATTCACAGATGCTCAACAAAGATGACTTCTCCGCCCTCGCCCACTCCAGACGTTCAACCAGAGACTTCCTGCCTGATTTAGTCTCCGATGCAGACCTCGATGACGTTCTTGAAGACGGCATGAGCGCCCCTAGCTGGTCGAACACCAGGCCTTTCATGTTTGCCATCGCCACAGGCGATCAAAGAGACCGCATAAGCGCTGCTCTGGTTGCAAGGCTGCAAGAAAATGCGGAAGTCCCCGGCATGGGGATGAACCCCGACTACACCCACGAGACCCCTTACCCCCCAGGCCTAATTGAGCGCAGCCAGCGAGTTGGCAAGGGTATCTACGACACCCTCGGAATCGACAGGGCGGATAAGGAGTCCAGGTTTCGGTTCATGCAGCGAAACTACGAGTTCTTTGGCGCTCCGGTGGCGCTCTTCTTCTTCGCTCACCGCGGTCTTGGTCACTTCGGAACTCTTGACCTAGGTCTCTTTATGGAAGCGGCGATGCTATCGGCCGAAGCCAGGGGCCTGGGCACGTGCGCGCAAGGGTATCTCGGCAACTATCCCGACATCATCAAGGCAGAGTTTGAGGTTCCCGATGAATACGCGCTGGTTTGCGGCATGAGCCTCGGCTACCACTCCGATCACCCAATCAACTCCTGGGAGGCGGAGCGTCTTCCGCTATCTGAAATGACGGCTAACCTCAGGGTCAATTAGCTTTTAAGCGGGTGCCATTTTCCGTTCAGCAGGGTCGAGATGAAGGTGTGCCTGACGAAAACCTTGTAGGTGACTAGTCCAATCACGATCGTCAGCACGCTGGTTAGCAAGATGGTTGCGATGGCACCAAATCCATTTATTCCAAGGCTAAATAGGAAGAAAAAGACAAGCGGCAGGTGGACAAGATAGAGCCAGTAGCTGGCGTCCGATATGAACTTGAAAGCCTTGTTCTGTTTGGTGGCAAACCTTAGAAACAACCCCAGAACGCCGTAAGTTCCGGAAATCACTGAAACTGCATAGATCCAGCGGGTTCCCACCAACCCCCAGTCTTGGATGACAAAGAAGATAGTAAAGCTCAGCAGCAAGACTCCAAAGAGCCAAAGTGCTCTCTCTCTGAGAAAAGTCAGCCAAAGTTCCTGCTGATTGTAGGCAAGTGCGCCCGAAAGGAAAATTAGAAAGTACAGAAGCAGCAATCCTGGATCAGGCGAGATCCGAGTACTCGTAGCTAGCGTCCCCTCCTGGTCAAATACTCCGGGGATTAAGGGAAGGGCTGCTGCCAAAAACAACAGGAACAGGTGTGGAGAGACGCGTTTAATCAAAAGTTTTTGGAGCGGCGAAGAAAAAGCCCACAAAACCAAACAAAACAGGATCAGAAAATAAAGAAACCACAGGTGTCCAAAATCAATTGGTAGAACATCAAAAGTGCTTCTTCCTGTTAACCAGGCGCCCTGACTAGTCCAACTATTGGCAAAAACGAGGGGTATCCAAAACAGCAACAGCGGTAAGGCGATTCTCTGAAGCCTGTTTCGGAGAAACTTATTGGGTCCCCGCGTTTGCAGAAGATAAGAGGCAAAAAAGCCAGCGATTACAAAGAATGCGGGCATTCTAAAAACGTGCAGGAATTGGTGTAGGTAAACAACCAACAGGAATTCGCCCAGACTCTCTGGCTTTTGGTACAGGTAAACAAACACAGAAGCGTGAAAAAGCACCCCAAGAAGAAGCAAGGTGGCTCTTGCGTTGTCAAGAGATGCGAGTCTCTCCATTTATCCAGAGTAGCTTGCCTCATTCAGTGGAAAGAAAAACCCCTCCCGAAGGAGGGGTTTTATCTTGTGGAGACTAGGGGGGTCTATTTACCCCACCAAACCAATGGTTTAGGGCCTATGTTTTGTGAAATCAGACTATAAATCAGACTATTTTCAGCTGGATCCTCCACTCGTGAACCGTACATACGCGTCCCCGAAAGCAAAGCAATAGCCCTGCAACAAACCGAACTTCCCGCCCGATTATCCAAATACCGAATTGTCAGTTTGCTATTGCCAGGCTAGTTCTGGTCGAGTGGGTTACTCCTGCGGCCCTGACTTGATTGACCAGAAATTGACGGTGTCCTTAAATGGTGTCTCTGGAGGATAGATCCAATCTGGTACCCCCGCGGAAAGGTCATAATTTTTCATAAAATCCTCATACTCGTCGTAAAACACATCCATAGTCATCCCAACGTGCTTTTTGAACGACCCGTGCCATCCCAGCCGCCAAGCATCCTCCAAGATGGAAACCATGGCGATATCTGGCGAAGTGATGTGCATAAGATAACGGGCCATAAGGTGCCAGTGATCTATGTCGCACTCTTCTGTATTTTCTCCGCCCTGCCACGGGTACCACTCCTGGCGAGCGTCTACCTCTGTACAGGTACCGCCGGACTGCATCCTCTCTACGTAGGCCACGAATTCAATTTCAAACCAACCGCAGCACGAACCAGAAATGGCGTTTTTCGTCTTAAATATTTGAGACGGCCAGTCCTCTTTGCTAGCGACAATCTCGTCGTACCCTAAGCCGCTTTTTTTAGTCACATCAAACTCGTCAAAATGATCACGAAGAATCCACCCTGGGGAAAGGTTCGCACTTCCCTCCATCCACCACGCAGGGGCGAAACCGTCGGGGGGAATCGGAGCATCTGGCCCGTTCCCCGCAGAACCCTCCTTGCCGAGCATGTGCGCTTTTTGAACATGGTGATGGTATTCGTGAATTAGGCCTGAGAGCATTTGGTACTGCGTCCCTTCCAAACCATAAAAATCCAGAGTGTCGGGATTGGATGTCGCCAATCGGTCATTGCAAAACGAATAGCCGTCACGAACAGGGTTCGGCCCACCGCTAAAGTCAATGAGGCAACCAGCCCGCCCATTTACAAGACTGAAATCGGGGGTAACGCCAGGTTCAAAGTTGTACTCAAAATACCCCAAGCCATCGAGGCCGTCGACTAGTTCTCGATTTTGGAAGCTGTCGTCTGGGTTGTAACTTGCTAAAACCCAGCGGTCGTAACCGCCGAGATTATCGATAAGAATGTCCATCATTCTTAGGACATCGCCCCGCCATTCGGGGGTCACAGTGTCTCCAAAGAAAATGTGGAAATCGGGATCCCTCTTGGGTATGTTCCTTCCCTCGTTCGCGAGCCACAGACCGTCTTCGAGAAATTCTTTAGGCAAATCCTCGCCACCAATAGGACAATGACGGTGTCTATAGTTTGCCGCTGAAATCGCAGATTCGTTCGTCTGTGCTTCACATGGTGGTGAAGCTTCGGACGTTGTTTCAGTTAGAGGAGCTGGCGCCTCGGTTTCAGTTAGAGTAGCGGGCACCTCGGGCGAGCAGCCAGCTAACGTAAGGCTTAAAACCAAAGCCAAAACCGCAGACTTTTTATACATACGGACAAAATACCCGATTGACCCGAAAAAACGACCAGCACAGTTTGAAGGCTAAACAAACACTCCTTCCAACGAGATTAAGGCCAGTTTGCTGAAGTCTGCAGGCTGTTTTGCGACTAAAGGTTTTCAGAACCAGAAAAACCCCCTATTTCTAGAGGGTTTTCCCTTACGGGTGGAGACTAGGGGGGTCGAACCCCTGACCCCCTGCTTGCAAAGCAGGTGCTCTACCAACTGAGCTAAGTCCCCAAAGCGAGCATTCCCTGGCGGAAAGTGCTCACCGTGGGCCTAGGAGGACTTGAACCTCCGACCTCTTCATTATCAGTGAAGCGCTCTAACCACCTGAGCTATAGGCCCGTAGAGCATCACAACATTACTAGAGAATCTCTCGGTGAACAAACCCCAAAGAGATTAGTTATTTGTAAAGGTAAGGGAGATACCGCCAACCAGCTTTGAGATCAGGTTGAAGATAAGAGCGTAGATGGCGGCCAGCGCGGTCGTGATTACGAGATTCAAAAGCGCCAGAGTGAGCGCTGTCGACATCACGTTGTCGAAAGAGAACTCGTCTTCCAGGTTGAAGGCGTTGGCCTCACCAAGAACAGAGGAGAGCAGTCCTCCGACAGCGGAAAAGACACCGGAGTTTGCAAGCACCGACCAAATTAGCCAGGCACCAACAACAATCGCTATTCCGGCAGCTATCGCTACAAAGAAACCGACTTTCGTCGCTGACCAAACGTCAATTACCCGCAGCTTTAGGCGAATCTGCTTTCTCGCCTCTTTGGGCTTATTGCTCCGGTTGAACAGGCTCGCCAACATCGGCTCCTTCTTCGTTTGACTCTAGGTTTCGCTCGCTGTTTTTAGCTAGCGAGAGCACCGAGTCCCCTTCTTC
Source organism: Aquiluna sp. (assembly GCA_016780945.1). GTDB lineage: Bacteria > Actinomycetota > Actinomycetes > Actinomycetales > Microbacteriaceae > Aquiluna. The sequence goes on from JADHKY010000006.1 coordinate 15,876, forward strand.
GAATCTAGCAAACACTACACCCATCGTGTCGCGGCCTTTGGCGGGGACCTCGCTGGCGTTGGTTCTGATTACCTTGCCCGAGGCGAGAACTACTAGCACCTCGTCGTTTTCGTCCACGATCAATGAGCCGACTAGATCGCCTCGCTTTTCGTCAAGTTTTGCGACCTTGATTCCCAAACCGCCGCGGTTCTGGACTCGGTACTGCTCAGAGGCTGTGCGCTTGGCATAGCCTCCCTCGGTGACAACAAAGACGAAGCCGGCGCTACCGATGACGCTTGCTGATAGCAGCTCGTCACCCTTGCGGAACTTCATACCCACTACACCTGAGGTGTCACGGCCCATCGGCCTGAGGGTGGCATTGTCTGCCTTGAAGCAGATTGACATGCCCTTGCGGCTTACTAGCAGCAGGAAGTTCTCTTCATTGACGAGCATGGCATTGACGAGCTCATCGCCATCGCGAAGCTTGATGGCGATGATGCCTCCGGTGCGGGCGGTGTCATAGAGCTCAAGGGAGGTCTTCTTGACCAGTCCGCTGCGGGTGGCAAGAACCAGATACGGCGACTGCTGATAGTCCTTGAGGTCTAGGACCTCGACCACTCGCTCATCGGGCTGGAGGGCAAGGAGGTTTGCAACGTGCTGGCCCTTGGCGTCTCTCCCAGCCTCTTGAATCTCATAGACCTTGGAGCGGAAGACTCTGCCGGTGTTGGTGAAGAACATGAGCCAGTGGTGGGTTGTCGAAACGATAAAGTTCTGCACAACATCGTCTGCCCTCAGGCTCGCACCCCGCACACCCTTACCACCGCGGTGCTGAATGCGGTAGTTACTTGAGCGGGTGCGCTTGATGTAGCCGCCGGAGGTGAGGGTGACAACCATCTCTTCCACCGGAATTAGGTCCTCAACGGTGACATCGCCGTCGAAGCCCATCATGATCTCGCTACGGCGATCGTCACCATACTTGGCCACAATCTCGTCAAGCTCCTCGCCAACAATCTTGCGCTGCAGGGACTCGTCCTTGATGATCTTTTGGTAGCCCTTGATCTCATTCTCAAGTTCGGCTGCCTCGTCGATGATCTTCTGTCGCTCTAGAGCTGCCAACTGGCGAAGCTGCATGTTCAGAATCGCTCTGGCCTGCAGCTCGTCAATCTTGAGCAGCTTGATAAGGCCGTCGCGAGCATCCTCTACGGTCTGGCTCTTGCGAATCAGAGCAATTACCGCATCGAGTGCGTCAAGTGCTTTTAGGTAGCCACGAAGAATGTGAGCCCGTTCCTCGGCCTTTTTTAGCCGGTACTGGGTGCGGCGAACGATGATTTCGATCTGGTGGGTGACCCAGTGTGAGATAAAGCCATCGAGCGAGAGCGTTCTTGGTACTCCGTCGACCAGAGCCAGCATGTTGGCACCGAAGTTCTCCTGCAACTGCGTGTATTTGTAGAGGTTGTTCAGCACAACCCTGGCTACAGCGTCCTTTTTGAGAACAACCACTAGACGCTGTCCGGTGCGGCCTGAGGTTTCGTCGCGGATATCTGCGATACCGGTGAGCTTGCCCTCCTTGACCAGCTCCGCAATCTTCAGGGCCAGGTTGTCTGGGTTTACCTGATATGGAAGCTCTGTAACAACTAGGCAGGTGCGGCCGTGAAGCTCTTCAACGTTTACAACTGCTCGCATTGTGATTGAGCCGCGGCCCGTGCGATAGGCGTCTTCGATACCCCTGCGGCCGAGAATCTGAGCGCCGGTTGGGAAGTCGGGTCCCTTGACTATCTTGATGAGCTCCTCGACAAGTCCCTCGCCGGCAAGCTCTGGGTGCTCAAGAGAGAATTTGGCCGCCTCGGCAACCTCACGAAGGTTGTGGGGCGGGATGTTGGTGGCCATGCCGACGGCAATACCGATTGACCCGTTGACCAAGAGATTCGGGAACCTCGATGGGAGGATGGTTGGCTCCTGAGTCCTACCGTCGTAGTTGTCCTGGAAGTCGACAGTTTCCTCGTCGATATCCCGCACCATCTCCATGGCAAGTGGTGCCATCTTGCACTCGGTATACCTAGGGGCAGCGGCTGGATCGTTTCCCGGGGAGCCGAAGTTTCCCTGGCCCCAAACCAATGGGTAGCGCAGGTTCCAGTCCTGAACGAGCCTTACGAGGGTGTCATAAATTGCGCTGTCACCGTGAGGGTGGAATTGGCCCATGACGTCGCCGACGACCCTGGAGCACTTGGAGAACTGCTTGTCCGGGCGGTAGCCACCGTCATACATCGCATAGAGCACCCTGCGGTGAACAGGCTTTAGCCCGTCCCTAACGTCTGGAAGTGCCCTACCGACAATGACGCTCATTGCGTAGTCGAGGTAGCTGCGCTGCATCTCGACCTGGAGGTCGATCTGCTCTATTTTGTCCATCTGGTTTTCTGACATTTATCTCTCCTGCCTAGATATCCAGGAATCGGACGTCTTTGGCGTTTTTCTGAATAAAGCTTCTGCGGCTCTCAACGTCCTCGCCCATGAGGGTGGAGAAGATCTCGTCCGCCAGAGCTGCGTCATCCAAGGTCACCTGCAGCAGGGTCCTAGTTGCGGGATTCATTGTGGTCTCCCACAGCTCGTCGTAGTCCATCTCGCCAAGACCCTTGTAGCGCTGGATCGAGTTCTCCTTCGGAAGGCGCTTGCCGTCCTTCTGGCCCTGTGCGATCTTGTCATCACGCTCTTGATCTGAAAAGACATACTCATGTTCGGCGTTTGACCACTTGATTCGAAACAGTGGCGGCTGGGCCATGTACACGTAGCCGTGCTCAATGAGTGGCCTCATGTACCTAAATAGCAGCGTCAGCAACAGGGTCCTGATGTGCTGGCCATCGACATCGGCGTCGGCCATCAAGATGCACTTGTGATACCTGATCTTCGCGACATCGAAGTCCTCGCCGATTCCGGTTCCAAAGGCGGTGATAAGCGCTTGAACCTCGGTGTTTGCCAGGGCCCTATCGAGTCTTGCCTTCTCCACGTTCAGAATCTTTCCGCGAAGCGGAAGGATTGCCTGGGTCTCGGGGTCTCTACCTCTAACGGCGGAGCCGCCGGCCGAGTCGCCCTCCACGATATAAATTTCAGACACCACTGGGTCTCTCGAGGAGCAGTCGCGCAATTTGCCAGGCATGCCACCGGATTCCAGCAGGCCCTTGCGCCTGGTGGCTTCCCTTGCCTTGCGGGCTGCGAGTCTTGCAGCAGCAGCCTGGATGGCCTTGCGAATTACTTCCTTGGCCTGTCCGGGGTTGCGCTCCAGCCAGTCGCCGAGCTGGTCGTTTACTACCTTTTGGACAAATGCCTTTGCCTCGGTGTTTCCGAGCTTGGTCTTGGTCTGGCCCTCGAACTGGGGCTCGGTGAGCTTTACCGAGATAACAGCAGTTAGGCCTTCGCGGACATCGTCACCGGTGAGGTTCTCGTCCTTTTCCTTCAGCTGTCCTTTATCGCGAGCATATTTGTTTAGAAGAGAGGTGATAGCGGTCCTGAAGCCCTCTTCGTGGGTGCCGCCCTCGTGGGTATTAATGGTGTTTGCGTAGGTGTGAACGCCCTCGTTGTAGCCGTTTGTCCACTGCATCGCGATTTCGACCGACATGTTCTTTTCTTTGGTCTCGTTCTCGATGGAGATGATCTCCTCGTGAACGACCTCGACCTTCTTTGCTGAGTTGAGGTATTCGACGTAGTCGATGAGTCCGCGCTCGTAGAGGTAGCTGTCGTTCTTTCCGCTGCGCTCATCAATGAGGTTGATTCTTAGGCCCTTATTCAAAAAGCACATCTGCTGGAAGCGCTGGCGCAGGGTCTCGTAGTCAAAGTCAACAGTTTCGAATATCTCTGAGCTTGGAGTAAAGAAGATGGTGGTGCCGGTCTTGTCGGTTTTTCCGGCCTTCTTTAGAGGGTGGTCTGGTACGCCCACCGTGTAGCTCTGGGTCCAGACATCGCCGTCTCTGTGCACCTCAACCGACAGGGTTGAAGAGAGAGCGTTCACAACGGAAGCACCAACACCGTGGAGTCCTCCGGATACGGCGTAACCGCCGCCGCCGAACTTTCCACCGGCGTGCAATACGGTCAAAACGACCTCGACTGCTGGTTTCTTTTCAACCGGGTGCATATCAACGGGAATCCCTCGACCGTTGTCGCTTACCCTTATCGATCCCTCTTTGGTGATCGTGACATCTATGTTGTCGCAGTGGCCGGCAAGAGCCTCATCGACCGAATTGTCGACTATTTCATAGACCAGGTGGTGCAGGCCCCTGGGGCCTGTCGAACCGATATACATACCCGGTCTTTTTCGGACCGCTTCAAGCCCTTCGAGGACCTGGATATCGCCGGCATCATATTTTCTTTTTTCTTCAGACATATTAAGTTTCTTCCCTTTCGGGTTAGCTCCACTGAAATGCGGCCCTTAGACCGACTGAGATTCGGGTTTGCTAACCCCTAAATTCTACCCCAGAGGGGCTAAAAGACTCGGGATATAGTGATTAGCCGTACGTGTCTCTTGGACCCCGTCCAGGAACAGAACGTGGGCCTTTTTTCCAACTCGGGGCAGCCGGTCCAATAAACCTCAGGTCTGTTACCCCAAGATCCGGATATTGTTCCTGGACTCTTGCCAAAATCTGATCCTGCAAAAGCCTCAGCTGGGTCGCCCAGGCGGTGGAGCGGCACTGAATGGTCATGAGCGAGCCCTCGAGTGACACCGGTTGAGAGGCCGCTGCATTGTCACTTCCAACTAGGCGTTCCCAATCCAGAAAGAGCGCTTCCTTCTCAACTCTGCCCAGCCAGTCGTGCTCGGTCATCAACTCCTCGATAGAAGACGAGGCTCTAATTGGTTCCCTACCCTTTTCAAATGGTTGCGAGCCCCGAGACTTACCCTCGCGTCTTTTTTGGTCTCGAGTCTTTCTCCCTAAACCCGACACAAAATCTTTGTAGAAGCGGTCCGCCGATTCGAAGCTAATCACGCGTCACCTCGGCTTGGCTTACCGAGAACTTGGCGTCCCAGCTGAGCTCCGGGGTCGCAGCCGGATCCGCGGCGGTCACGAGCACCTGTTGGAACCCCTTCACAAACTCAACCAGTCTCGCTCGCCTACCGGGGTCCAGCACGGCAAACACATCATCAAGAATTACCACAGGGTCACCGCCCGGTCGGTCTTTCAGTTCGGCTGCGACCGCCAGCTTCAAACCCAGTGCCAACGACCACGCCTCGCCCTGAGATGCATGAGACCTAGCCAACAAGCCTGCCTTCGTAATGAGAAGCTCGTCTCGGTGGGGACCAAAAAGGGTGAGGCCTCGCTCAAGCTCTTGTGCCCTGTTGCGCTGCAGGTTTTCACGAAGCTGAGATGCGATGTGGTCTTTGTCTATTTCGGCTAGGTCGTCCTGAGCTGAAAGGGAAACGAGTTGCAGCTCAATTGTTTCGGTTGAACCAGATAGCTCTGAGTAAAAAGACTGCAGCGTTGGTCCAAGAAGCCCCAACAGCTCAAAGCGGGCCTGGGTTATTTGACTACCTAGCTCCACAAGCTGGTCGTCCCAAATATCCAGGGTGCTCAGATCTGGATTCTTCACCCCTCTGGAGCTTTTCAGCAAAGCGTTGCGCTGTTTTAGAACCCGGTCGTAATCAAGCCGCAGCTGACCAATTCGAGGCTTTAGCAGCGCTGCTGTCTGGTCTAGAAAACCCCTACGGTCCGCTGGGTCGCGCCTAACAACATCGAGATCCTCCGGCGCAAAGACAACGGCCGCGAGGTTCCCAAGAATTTCGGACGCTCGTTGCCTGGGGGAACCATTAATGAAGAACTTGTTGGCCGAGCTGGTATTTATCTCGACACCAACCGCCAGTTCCCTATCTCCACTTTTGACGGTGGCCGATAGCTGGGCTGATTGATCTCCCTCTCTTACAAGAGACCTTTGGCTGCCGAGCCGGTGAGAAGAAAGGCTCGAAAGATATCCGATTGCCTCAACAAGATTGGTTTTACCCTCGCCATTTGGGCCATAAATAAGGTTGCGGCCCTCGGAAAACTTGGTTTGTAGGCTTTGGTAATTCCTAAAGCTCGCTAGTTGTAGCTCAGAAACCCACAAAGTTACCTACCGACTAAGAAACGAGCAGGTTGGGCTGGAGTAGGTACTTGTAGCTGTTGTTGGATCCAACGGGGGTTATCAAGACGGGCCCCGGCTTGTTTGGGTTGTTTGGGTTTGAAGTGAAGCCGATCTGGACCATTTCAGTCTCAACAGAGCTCAGTGCGTCGATCAAAAACTGTGGTTTTAGAGAAACGACGGTGTCTTCTCCGGTGAGGGAGCAACTTACCTGCTCCGAGGCATCGGCAACATCGGAACCAATAGATTCGAGGTTTAGTTCTGCGCTGCCGAAACTAAACCTGATCGGCTTATCTCTATCAACAACCAAGCTAACGCGCTTGGTTGCATCCGAAAGATCGCCTGTGTTTAGAACGGCGAAGTGTGGGGTGTCGGAAGGGAAAAGCTGCAAAACAGCTGGGTATTTACCTTTGATTGTTGATGTTGCGACCATCTTGTTTCCCGATGTGAAACCAACCATCTCTTTTTCGCTGGAGCCAATTCCTATTTCAACGTCTCCACTTCCAGAGAAGGTCTTGGCGATTTCAGATAGCACTCGGGCCGGGATTAGCACTTCGGTTTCGGAGGACTTGCTGTTCCATGGAACGGTTTTGACCGCGACTCTAAACCTGTCAGTTGCCACAAAAGAGAGCTCCTTGGCTTTACTGGAAACCATTACCGCGGTGAGAACCGGGGTGACTTCCTCGCGGCTCGCTGCGATCGAAACCTCAGCCACTGCATCGGAGAATTCCTCGGCCCTTACTGTTCCTGATCCACTTGGTATCTCTGGGGTTTGAGGGTATTCAGTCATGCTCATGACAGAAAGTGAGAACTTGCTGCTCCCGGAGTTGATCGCAACCCTGGATTCAACTAGCTCAACCGAAACTGAATCGCTCGGGAGCTTAGAAACGATTTCAGCTAAGAGCCTCGCCTGGACAAGAGTTTTCCCGGGCTTCTCTACAGATCC
>JADHKY010000007.1 GCA_016780945.1 Aquiluna sp.
TAGCCGGTTACCGAATTCAATGACGCCGTGAATGCCCATTTCGGAGGTGCTGACCAGTGACTCATCGGTGCACTTTGGCCAAGTGGGGCAGCCAAGCCCGGACCCCGTGAGTCTGACCAAACCCCCGGTCACAACAATCAGAATCTGGGTTGCAAGCGAGAGCCAGACATAAAGCCGCAGTCTTTTGGGTGAGGTCAGGCGCTCAAACCACAGATTCCTCACCGGTGCCAGAACTGAGCTCAACTTAGGTATGCCTTACTAGTTTTTGAAAGCTATCTGATTTAGCCTATTACCTCACTCAGAACAACCCCGCTGTTCTGCTTTATTCCGGAATAGCAGGGCTCTGCGCGAGTTGTATTGATTGAACCCAGGAGGTTTCATGTCAGAAAAAATCATCGATAGGCCAGAACTTGACGATCTAGGTAACTACGAGTTCGGTTGGTCCGACTCCGACTCAGCGGGAGAGAGTGCCCGCAGGGGCATCAACGACGAGGTGGTTCGCGACATCTCATCACGCAAGGATGAGCCCGAGTGGATGCTGGAGCGCAGGCTCAAGGGATACGACTTTTTCGGCAAGAAGCCAATGCCAACTTGGGGCTCAGACCTCAGCGGTATCGATTTTGACAACATCAAGTACTTCGTGCGCTCTACTGAGCGACAGGCGCAGAGCTGGGAGGACTTGCCAGAGGACATTAGAAACACCTACGAACGACTCGGTATCCCAGAGGCCGAGCGGCAGCGCCTAGTTGCTGGTGTTGCAGCGCAGTATGAGTCCGAGGTGGTCTACCACCAAATCCGTGAGGACCTCGAGGAGCAGGGTGTCATCTTCCTGGACACCGATACTGCTCTCAAGGAGCACCCGGAGATTTTCGAGGAGTACTTCGGCACCGTGATCCCTGCGGGAGATAACAAGTTTGCGGCCCTCAACACCGCCGTTTGGTCAGGTGGATCCTTCGTCTACGTCCCCAAGGGCGTAAAGGTCGAGATTCCGCTGCAGGCCTATTTCAGAATTAACACAGAGAACATGGGCCAGTTTGAGCGGACACTCATCATTGCCGACGAGGACTCCTATGTTCACTACATCGAGGGCTGCACCGCTCCGATCTACCAGTCCGACTCGCTGCACAGCGCGGTTGTCGAGATCATCGTTAAGAAAAACGCAAGGGTCCGCTACACCACAATCCAGAACTGGTCTAACAACGTTTACAACCTGGTAACCAAGCGAGCAATTGCCCATGAGGGCGCAACCATGGAGTGGATCGATGGCAACATCGGATCCAAGGTCACCATGAAGTACCCATCGGTGATTCTGGCCGGAGAGCACGCCCGAGGCGAGACTCTCTCGGTCGCTTTTGCCGGTGAGGGGCAGCACCAGGATGCTGGAGCAAAGATGATTCACCTGGCTCCCTACACCACCAGCTCGATTGTCTCCAAGTCAATTGCTAGGGGTGGGGGCCGGACCTCTTACCGCGGTGAGATTCGGGTCAACCCAGGGGCCCACCACTCGGCCAACACCGTTCGCTGTGATGCACTCTTGGTGGACACAATTTCGCGCTCAGACACCTATCCAGCAAACGACATTCGTGAGGATGACGTTTCGATGGGTCACGAGGCCACTGTCTCTCAGATCAGCGCCGAGCAGCTGTTCTACCTGCAGTCCAGGGGTATTGAGGAAGACGAAGCCATGGCCATGATCGTCCGCGGATTCATCGAGCCGATCGCAAAAGAACTTCCAATGGAGTACGCGCTGGAGCTAAACAAGCTAATCGAGATGCAGATGGAAGGGGCTGTTGGATAGTGGCGGCACAGCACGGCCTAGAGGCCCATTCGCACGGCAACGTACCTATCCAAACCAGGAGCGAGCGACCTAGGTCCACCAGCGTCAGCGACTTCCCTGAGCTTTCCAATCGTCAGGAGATCTGGCGCTATGTTCCCCTTGACAGGCTCCGTGGGCTTGACAAAGAGGTTATGGGGGAGCTCACAGAATCTGAGGTAACTGCCGAACTTGCGAGCGGCACCAGCATGCGCTGGGTTGACTCCACCGATCCACTGGTCGGTTCTGCTGGTCTTCCCGAGGAGAGGGTTTCTGCTGCGGCTTGGACCAATGCCTCAAAAACCCTAGTTATTGAGGTGGAAGCCGAGTCAGAAACCACCGATGCCTCTTTTTTGAAGATTGCTCCTAACACGGCCGAGGCAAAGGCCCTTCACGTAGTTGTTTCGGTGGGAAACCACGCCAAGGCCACAATTGCCCTTGACCACCTGGGACAGGGTGTGCTGGGGGAGAACGTCGAGATTGTCCTCGGCGATGGCGCTCAATTGAACTTTGTCACCCTGCAGGAGTGGGAGAGCGGGTCCACCCACGTCTCAACTCAGTTCTCGAAGCTAGGTCGCGACAGCAGTCTCAAGCATGTTGTTGTCACCATGGGTGGCGATCTTGTTCGAGTGGTTCCAGCGGTTTCGCTTAGCGCGGCAGGTGCCGAGGTGAACATGTATGGCGTCTACCTTGCAGGCAGCGGCAACTACTTTGAGCACCGTCCCTACGTTGACCACATTGCAGAGAATTGCGTTTCAAACGTTGCCTACAAGGGAGCGCTTCAGGGAGTCGGTGCTCACACTGTCTGGGTCGGGGACGTGCTGATTCGCGAATCTGCCGTGGGGACCTCAACCTACGAGCTCAATCGCAATCTGCTTTTGACCGATGGTGCCCGCGCTGACTCGGTTCCCAACCTCGAAATCGAGACCGGAAAAATCGAAGGTGCCGGACACGCAAGTGCTTCCGGACGCTTCGACGACGAGCAGCTTTTCTACCTAATGTCTCGCGGTATTGATGAGGATCAGGCAAGGAAGCTGGTTGTTCGCGGATTCCTCAGTGAGGTGATTCAGAAGATCGGCATCGAGTCGATCGAGCAACGCCTGATCTCAGCGATCGAGGCAGAGCTAGAGAAAGCTGGGGCGTAAATGGCAATTCGAATTTGTGCTCTGGATGACCTAAAACCGGGCAAGGCTTTGAGAGTCAAAATTGGCGATCACGCTCTTGCTATCGTCAGGACACCGTCGGGGGATGTCAAGGCCCTTGATGACAAGTGTTCCCACGGTGAGATCTCGCTGAGCGAGGGGTTCGTGGACGATAAGACCATCGAGTGCTGGGCACACGGTGCGAAGTTTGAGCTCGACACCGGTAAACCACTATCGCTACCTGCATACGAGCCGGTAGCGACCTACGAAGTATTGATTGAAAACGACGAGATATTCGTCGAGTACGAAGACTAAGACCTTAGGAAAGAAGACAATGACCACTCTAGAAATCAAAAACCTACACGTCTCGGTTGAGACCGATCAGGGCAGCAAGCAGATCCTGCGCGGCGTAGACCTGACCATCAAGTCCGGAGAAATTCACGCCGTCATGGGTCCAAACGGTTCTGGTAAGTCAACCCTTGCCTACTCCGTCGCCGGTCACCCGAAGTATGAGGTCACCGACGGCCAGATCTTGCTCGATGGCGAAGACGTTCTGGAAATGAGCGTTGACGAGCGAGCGAGAGCAGGCCTATTCCTGGCCATGCAGTACCCAGTCGAAATTCCTGGAGTTTCGGTATCGAACTTTTTGAGGACCGCAAAGACCGCACTGAGCGGAGAGGCTCCGAAGCTGCGTGAGTGGGTTGGCGACCTGCGCGATGCCATGGGAAACCTCCGCATGGACTCGGACTTCACCGAGCGCAACGTGAACGAAGGGTTCTCAGGTGGTGAGAAGAAGCGCCACGAGATTTTGCAGCTCGAGCTGCTGAAGCCAAAGATCGCAATTCTCGACGAGACCGATTCGGGTCTCGATGTGGATGCGCTCAAGGTGGTCTCCGAGGGCGTAAACCGCGCTCACGCAGACAACGGACTTGGCGTATTGCTAATCACCCACTACACCCGCATCCTTCGCTACATCAAGCCTGACTTCGTGCACGTCTTCGTGGCCGGCAAGGTTGCGGAGCAGGGCGGAGCAGAGCTTGCAGAGCGCCTCGAAAACGAGGGCTACGACCGCTACACCAAGGCCGCCGTATGACAGAACCCAAAGAGCTAACGCCTCAGCGCTATGACGAGGTAATTGACGCTATGAAGGAGATCATTGACCCCGAGATTGGCGTGAACATCGTTGATCTCGGACTGGTCTACGGGCTTCAAGAGTCTGAGGACGGCGCACTGCTCATCAACATGACTCTTACCTCAGCTGGTTGCCCGCTCACGGATGTTATCGAGGAGCAGACCGCAGAGGCCCTTGATGGGGTAGTAGAAGCTTTCAGAATCAACTGGGTCTGGATGCCGCCATGGGGGCCGGAGAAAATCACAGAGGATGGCCGCGAAATGATGCGGTCAATCGGCTTCTCTATTTAGCGAACAAACTTCCAAGCAATTGGGAGCAGGGTCGCAGCCGCTACGGCCTTGATTGCATCTCCAACCAAGAATGGCGCAACTCCTGCGGCCAGAGCTTGGGGGAGTGTAAGCCCAAGACCCACGACTAGCCAGCCAGCACCAAGCACATAGATGATTGCGCTACCGATGGCAAATGAAGCGGCAACTCTGATTGGGGTCGTTGAAAAACCTCGTGCGGCAAGCGCACCAACAACGAAGCCAGCAACCACGAATCCGACTAGGTAGCCGGCGGTTGGTAGCACAGCGGTCAGCGCCTTAGCACCCGCGAAAACTGGTAGCCCAGCTGCGCCCATTGCAAGATAGACGCCCATAGATGCAGCGCCTCTTGAAGCGCCAAGGGTGGCGGCTACTAGCAGCACGGCAAAGGTCTGAAGGGTCATGGGGACCGGATACATCGGAATCTGAACCTGGGCGGCAAGCGCGGTTAGAGCGGCTCCCGAGAAAACTAGCGCCACGTCGTTTACACGCGTGCGGGGGACAATCCTGTCAACCAGGGTGGCAGTTGCAATGGACATCTGATTCCTTCCGATTGCTAGGAAGTTTACTGGTTCAAATCCTCATACTCGGCATCGATTACGGCCTGGGTGCGCTTTTGCTGCTTCGGCTCAAGAAGCCCAGCCTCTTCAAGTCTGATCCGCCGGTCATTGCGTAAAGCCCAGAAAAAGGCTGCGAAAGCCATGACTCCGAAGATGATCCACTGGATTGCATAGGACAGGTGATTTCCCTCGTTGAGAGTCGGCTTGGGCATTGGGAAGGGGGCATCTTGGTAGCTGGGCTGCTCAGTCACTATGCGTCCATAGTGCTCCTCAATGACCTCTCCCGACTCTGCAAAACGCTCTGCGAGGCGCGGCAAATCAATGGAAGCGATCTGGCCTGGCACGTCCTCGCGGTTTAGATCAGGCTCTGAGACTCTCAGCCTTAGCGTGAGGCTGTGTTCGCCGACAGTGGGCAGCGGATTCGAATCCGGGGTGACAAGCTCAGAGGATGCAAAGAGCCAACCTCTTTCGATAATCAATAGCTCTCCCGATGGCAACCTGAGCGGAACCAGCTGGAGAAAGCCGGGTTGGCCATTTAGCGGCCTGTTTCTAACAACGGTTGCCAATTCGGGTAGATAGGTGCCGGTGACCTCAACTGGCGTCCACTCCTGGTCAGAGCTGCCGTCGGGATTTATGACCCAGTCAATGTCGGAATAGGGGACCGGTTTGAGGTCGTAGTTTTGAATGACCTGGTCAATTCGCTCGACTCTCTCTGCTCGTCTGGAGAACTGCCACCAGCTCAACAGTGACGTCGCGATTGCAAAAAGCAGCACAAGTGCGAGCCAGGGGCCCCACCTTCTAATCGTGCTTTGCTTCAATGACCTTTGTCCCTATGAAGAAGTTTCTTGCAGATAGATAGTCAACCAGAAAGCTCAAATGCTCATCACAGGCTGCCCAGGTCTTGGTGCGGCCGGAGGTGTGGATCTTGGGGTTAGCCCACTCGATGAGTGAAGTGGCAGCAGCGCCACACCCTGCCCTAGAGCACTTAGCGGTCATCGCCTAGTTTGATCTCGCTCGCCTTCACCGAAAGCTTTGGCGCAATGACTCCAGATTGACCCCTGGAGCGGCTTGGTCCCTGGGCATTTGCCAGCACCACCGCGAAATAGGGCAAGAAGATCGCTCCAGCGAAGAAAAACCACATCCAAAATCCCTGGGTCACGACACCGAGAATGATGCAGAGCGTTCTAATCGACATCGCAATCGAATATCGAATCATTCGTTGCTTGCGCTCTTCGTCGGGAGAGAGCTCCAGCGAAGTTACGCTTTGCCGTTTTGCCAAAGGGGTTCCTGACCGTGAAATTACTAGACTGTGGTATTCATAACGCCAGAGATGCGATGGTATTCCCGCAAGGAGATGAAAAGATGCCGCAACCAAGGACTGTTCTTGTCACCGGTGGCAATCGTGGCATTGGTTATGCGATTGCAGCAGAATTCGTCGCTCAGGGACACCGAGTTGCCGTCACCGCCCGCAGCGGAGCGGGCCCCTCTGGCTCGCTTTCGGTGAGCGCAGATGTGACCGACTCCGAATCGCTAGATGCCGCGATCGCAAAGGTTGAGGCAGAACTAGGTCCAATCGAGGTAGTTGTCGCAAACGCCGGCATCACCAAAGACACTCTGCTGATGCGGATGAGCGATGAAGAATTTGAGGCTGTAATCAATACCAACCTCACCGGCGTCTTTCGCGTTGTAAAGCGAGTCACCAAGTCGATGTTGCGCTCAAAATACGGGCGCGTGGTGCTGATTGGATCGGTAGTTGGGCTATTGGGCAGTGCCGGACAGGTTAACTACTCGGCAGCGAAGAGCGCTCTTGTTGGAATGGCACGAAGCATCACACGTGAGCTTGGCGGCAAGAACATCACCGCCAACGTGGTGGCGCCTGGATTTATCGATACCGACATGACTGCCGAGCTTGGCGAGGATCTTGCAGCAAAGTACCGCTCCCAGATTCCAGCCGGAAGGTTTGCTTCCCCTGAAGAAGTGGCCAAGGTTGTTGCCTGGGTAGCAAGCGAGGATGCCAGCTACATTTCCGGTGCGGTAATTCCGGTAGATGGTGGCCTGGGAATGGGTCACTAGGTAGTAGTTTTTAGCAAAAGGTAGGAGACGCATTGGGAATCTTAGAGGGAAAAAAAGTCCTAATCACGGGAGTTTTGACCGAGGCATCAATCGCCTTCTCGGCTGCAAGACTTGCCCAGGAGCAGGGTGCGGAGGTACTGCTCAGCTCGTTCGGAAGAATGCTACCCATCACCACAAAGATTGCCGAGCGCCTTCCGAAGCCAGCTGAGGTCATCGAGCTCGATGCGACAAACGCAGAGCACCTGGCGAATCTTCCAGGGCTAGTCAAAGAGAAGCTTGGCTCCCTAGATGGCATTGTCCACGCCATCGCATTTGCTCCGCAGAGCGCCCTTGGCGGAAACTTCATGGAGACTGCCTGGGAAGACGTCTCAACCGCCGTTGAGGTCTCTGCATACTCCCTAAAGTCCATCACCACAGCTTGCATGCCTGTCCTCAACAACCCCAGCTCAGTAGTTGGGCTCACCTTTGACGCCACCGTCTCCTGGCCGGTCTACGACTGGATGGGCGTGGCGAAGGCCGCGTTTGAGTCGACCTCGCGCTACCTAGCTCGCTACGTGGGGGAGCACGGTGTGAGGGTGAACCTGATCTCTGCGGGACCACTTAGGACTACAGCCGCCAAAGGCATACCTGGCTTTGCGACCATGGAAGAGCTCTGGACTGGAAGGGCGCCGCTTGGTTGGGACCTAACCGATACTGAGGCTGCGGCCAAGGGTCTGGTGGCTCTTCTCAGCGACTGGTTCCCCGCCACAACTGGAGAGATGATTCACGTTGATGGTGGTCTTCACTCCACCGGCGCCTAGGGGAGTAGCCCGATAACCTTCTTAAGGTCTCGCTCGTCGATTACGACATCGGCACTCTCGCGCACTATTGGCTTTGCACAAAATGCCACGGACAATCCGGCAATCGCCATCATTCCTAGATCATTTGCACCATCACCAATGGCGAATGTTCTCTCTAGCGGGATTTCATTCTCTTGTGCCCAGAGCTTGAGGTACTTAGCCTTAGCCTCGCGATTTACCAGCTCACCGACAACCTCACCGGTGAGCTTGCCATTCTCAACTCCCAGAGTGTTGGCCTGCGCATAGTCGAGATTGAGCTCACGCTTCAAACCAGTTAGAAGCTGAATGAAGCCGCCTGATACGGCCGCGGCCTTGCCGCCTCTTGTGTGAATCTCTTGAATCAGCTCGCTCCCACCTTTGGTTGGAGTGAGGCTTTTTGCGGTTTGCTCAAGTACCGACTCAGGAAGGCCTTTCAAGGTTGCGACCCGCTCAATCAGAGATGTGGAGAAATCAATCTCACCTCGCATCGAGCGCTCTGTTATCTCGGCTACCTTCTCCCGATTACCCGAGTGTTCTGCGAGCAGCTCGACTGCTTCTTCGTTGATGAGGGTGGAATCGACATCAAAAACTACTAGGAAGCTGGTCAAGGTGTTACCAAGATGCCCTTCGGAACGACCGTCAGGCCGGACTCGGTGATGGTAAAGCCGCGCTCGAGGTCGCGCTCCCGGTTGACCCCAATGCTCGCCCCGTCTGCTACCACGACGTTCTTGTCCAAAATGGCCTTGCGTATTGTGCAGTCTCTGCCCACCTGCACGGCATCCAACAGCACCGAATCAGTGACCAACGAACGCGAGCCCACCCTGACGATTGGGGAGAGCACGCTTCTTTCAACAATTCCGCCTGTCACAACAACACCGAGCGAAACGATGGAGTCGTTGGTGCGCCCCTGATTACCCTCAGAGTCGTGGATGAACTTGGCCGGTGGCATGTTGATCTGCTGGTTGAAGACCGGCCAGTCGGAGTTGTAGAGATTAAAAATAGGCATGGTTGAGATCAGGTCCATGTGGGCTTCGTAGTAGGAATCTATGGTTCCAACATCTCGCCAGTAGGACTTGTCTCTGTCGGTGGCACCGGGAATCTCGTTGAATGTGAAGTCGTAGACACCACACGTCCCAGCATCCACAAAGGCTGGGATGATGTCTCCACCCATATCGTGGGATGAGCTCTCGTTGTCACCATCGCGCTGAATCGCGTCGATGAGAGCCTCAGCATTGAAAATGTAGTTTCCCATCGATACCAGGGCCTGAGAATCATCTCCTGGAACGGGCTTTGGGTCGCTGGGCTTTTCCCTAAAAGCCGAGATCTTCCCTGGACTCTTCTCGTCCACTTCGATGACTCCAAACTGGCTTGCCAGCGAGATGGGCTGCCTAATGGCAGCAACGCTTGCCTCCATGCCGGACTCGATGTGAGCCTGGAGCATCTGATCGAAGTCCATTCGATAGACGTGATCCGCACCAACCACGACAACGTAGTCAGGACGCTCATCGCTGAGGGCGTTCATGGACTGGAGGATGGCATCGGCGCTGCCGGTGTACCAGCGCTTACCCAGTCTCTGCTGAGCGGGTATGGAGGCAACGTAGCCACCTAGCAGGGGCGACATGCGCCAAGTCTGCGATATGTGCCTATCAAGAGAGTGTGACTTGTACTGAGTCAACACCACGATTCTTCTGAGTCCTGAATTGAGCAGGTTAGAAAGCGCGAAGTCAATTAGGCGATAGCTGCCGGCAAAGGGGACCGCGGGTTTTGCGCGGTCTGCAGTGAGCGGCATCAGTCTTTTTCCCTCGCCACCTGCGAGGACCATTCCGAAGACTCTTGCCACTGCCATAGGCAAATGTTAGTTGCCTCAGCCTTTACCCGCACTAGCATTTGCCTATGCGTGTGGATTTCGTTACCAAGGAGTACCCGCCAAATATCTACGGTGGAGCCGGTGTTCACGTCACAGAGTTGGTTTCGGTTCTTCGTGAGCGAATCGAGGCTCGGGTCCACGCTTTCGGAACCCCAATCGCTGAATCTCTGACCTACGGTTACGAGGTTCCTGCTGCAATGCAGGGGGCAAACCCGGCACTCCAAACCATGGCAACGGACCTCGAGATAGTAAAGAACCTGGCTGGTGCTGACCTAGTCCACAGCCACACTTGGTATGCAAACTTTGCAGGTCACATCGGTTCGATGCTGCATTCGATACCGCACATCATCACCGCACACTCGCTAGAACCGCTCAGGCCCTGGAAGCGCGAGCAGCTCGGTGGTGGCTACGAGGTTTCCTCCTTCATTGAGCAAAGTGCCTACGAGCAGGCAACACGTATCATCGCTGTCTCCGCAGGCATGCGTGCCGACATTCTCACCTCCTACCCGCAGCTCGATGCGAAAAAGGTGGAGGTAGTTCACAACGGCATCGACTCCATCAAGTGGCAACCAACCATTGATGAAGATCTCCTGAGGCACTACAGCATTGACCCGAACCGACCAATTGTTAGCTTCGTCGGCCGCATCACCAGGCAGAAGGGCCTCACCTATTTCCTCAGGGCGGCAAGAGCACTTCCCAAGGACGTCCAGCTGGTGCTCTGCGCTGGCGCTCCCGATACCCCAGAGATTCTCTCTGAGGTGGAGCAGCTGGTTGCTGAGCTAAAGCGAGAACGCGATGGCGTTGTTTGGATTCCAGAACACCTGCCCCAAAAGCAGCTTGCGGCAATTTTGACCGCTACCGATTTGTTCGTCTGTCCCTCGATCTATGAGCCGCTTGGCATCGTGAACCTAGAGGCCATGGCGTGTGGTGCTGCCGTTATCGCCAACGCAACCGGAGGAATTCCAGAGGTTGTGGTTCCTGGAGAAACCGGCTGGTTGGTTCCAATCGATCAGGTGACCGACGGCAGCGGGACTCCTAAGGAGCCAGAGAAATTCATCAGCGATTTTGCTGGCGCTTTGGTTTCAGCTATCGAGTCTGAGAACCTTGAAAAGTTCGGCAAAGCCGGCAGAAAACGTGCAATTGATGAATTTAGCTGGGAGACCATTGCGACTCGCACGCTAGAGGTCTATAACCAAGCCCTGCAGGGCTAGGATTTTGCCGATGGCAAAGGTAATTGATCTTCAGAATGTAGTTGTAAAGCGCTCAAACAGGGAGATCCTGAAGGCCATAAACCTATCTCTCGATGCCTCCGAGCGCTGGGTAATTCTTGGGCCCAACGGAGCTGGAAAAACTACCCTGCTAAGGGTTCTGGCAGCGCAGATTCAGCCCAGCTCAGGCAAAGCCATGATCCTCGATGAGAACCTGGGCGAGGTCAATGTTTTTGAGCTGCGCACCCGAATCGGATTCGCATCAAGCGCACTTGCTGCACAAATACCAAACAGTGAGAGCGTCCTAAACGCAGTAATGACAGCAAGTTATGGAATCACGGGACGCTGGCGCGAGGAATACGACGCAATAGATGAGCGCCGGGCAAGAAGAGTCTTGGCCGAGTGGCAGCTAAGTGAGTTTGAAGACCGCCCTATCGGAACCCTCAGCGACGGAGAGAAAAAGCGCGTTCAAATCGCAAGGTCGATAATGACCGACCCCGAGCTGTTGCTGCTCGACGAACCGGTTGCAAGTTTGGACATGGCAGCGCGCGAGCAGACCATTAGGCTGCTCTCTGGTTATGCCATGTCGGCAACAGCACCTGCGATGGCAATGGTCACCCACCACATCGAGGAAATCCCTGCCGGGTTCACGCACGCGCTTCTGTTGCAGGACGGGGCAGTGGTTGCGCGGGGAGAAATCGCAAGCACCTTGACTTCAGAGGCGATCTCCGAGACCTTCAGATACCCACTAAAAGTAACGCGGGAAGACGGTCGCTTTAGGGCAACCGCACGCTAGCGCTGGGGAATCGAATCTGCTAGGCTTTGGCGCTGTTGCTCAAAGCAACGAAACTCACAAAAAAGGAAATCATGAAGGCTGATATTCACCCAAGCTACGGACAGGTCATCTTCCGCGACCTAGCGTCCGGCGTTGCCTTTCTAACCCGTTCCACCCTCACCAGCGACAAGACAATGGAGTGGGAAGACGGAAACACCTACCCGGTCTATGACGTTGAGATCAGCTCCGCTAGCCACCCGTTCTACACAGGCAAGCAGCGCATCATGGACTCCGCAGGTAGGGTCGAGCGCTTCAACGAGCGCTACAAGAACTTCGGCTAGTTCTTTATTGGCCAACCCAATTCCGCCCGGAAATCCGGGCGGTTTTGCTTTTTAAGGAACTCCTGCATCGATAGCTGCCACTCGTCGGCCCAGCGAGCCTGGAGGTCGTGGAGCTCGCCGAGATCGATGTCAAGCTCCGGGTATTTTGCGGCCATCCGCTGAGCCAGCTGGCCGGCAGCAACAGCATCTGCGGTTGAGTTGTGGGCATCGGAAAGTTCGACTTTGTAGATTGCCGTCAAAGTCGCAAGATTCTTTTTGCCACTGCGGTACCTCTCGAGCTTCCGATCTATAACTAGGGGGTCAATTACGGGCTTTGGGTCAAGTGGCTCGAGCGAGTATCTCAGGGCTTCTGAGCGCAGGATGCTGAAGTCATAGGAGGCATTGAATGCAACCAGAGGCATCTCAAGGTTCAGGCTTCGCAGTAGCTCGACAATCTCTCGGACAGAGCTAGCCGGTTCAGCGCCTTTTTCCCTTGCCACCTCCGTAGTCACGCCATGGACACGGCTTGCCGCCTCAGGGATCTCGATGCCGGGGTTTACGAGCCACTCGGAGACGCTCTCGGTCTCACCGTTTTGATTGATGACCGCGACACACGCGGTCACAATCCTTGAGGTATTCAAATCCAGACCCGTGGTCTCCAGGTCAAATACCGCCAGGCGCTTGGCCCAGGCTGGCATCTGGGGGTCAAAGTCAAAATCGAGCAAGTTCTTAATCTCCTGAGAGCACCCTATTGCAGGGCTTAGAGGAACCTAGACTTGTGCCGTGCAGGTGTTGAAAAGTTCTCCGCAAAGCCTTTTTAGGCTTGCCGAACTAAGGCTCAAACGAAGAGATGTCGGTTCAACCGCCACCTGGCACCTAGGTGACGGCGGGCCGCGGGTTCTCCTTATTCACGGCTTTCGAGGCGATCACCACGGACTTCTTGGGGTGGCGGGAGCTCTGCCACAGGTGCGATTTACAATTCCCGACCTTCCTGGGTTTGGAAAGACTCCGGCTTTGGACTCTGAGCACAACCTCGATAACTACGCAAGCTGGCTAGTTGATTTCGTGAAGGCCTCCGGTGGCTATGACCTGATTCTCGGTCACAGCTTTGGCTCGCTTGTTGTGGCATCCGCATTTAGCCAAGGCCTGGAAATCGAGAAAGTCGCCCTGCAAAACCCCATCACGACTCGCGCTAGCGAAGCTGGCTCGAAAGCTAACAAAGTTGCCGACCGCTACTACGAACTCGGATCCCGCGAAGGCTCGAACCTCCTTACATCACAGGCGATGGTTAGAGGCATGTCCGTCGCGCTTGCAAAGACCAAGAACCCAGGCGTCAGAAGGTTTATCCATAAACAGCACTCCAGCTACTTTTCGGTTTTCGAGAGCAACCGAGTGGTCGCAGAGGGTTATCGGGCAGCTAGAGGCGGCAACGTTCTGGATTATGCCGAAAGTCTCCCCACCAAGCTGCTTGCGATTGCGGGGGATAGGGACGTCGTAGCGCCTTTGCAGGGCCAGCTTGAGCTTGCAAGGGTGACCGGGGCCGACCTTCGTGTTCTCAGGGGCGTTGGGCACCTAACACACTACGAGCGACCTTCAGAGGTTGCCAGCCACCTAAGCGAATACCTGGTGGCCTAATGGAGGGTATTTGGTTTGACGGCAGGTACATAAACCCAACCAAGCCAGATGGCATCACCAGCTTTTCCCTCGGGCTGATTGAAGAGGTGCTGAATCTGGCACCTCTTACGGTTATGGTCGACAGTCAGCAAAAGGCTGACCTGCTGCCAAAAAGCGACCAGCTTCGCATCTATTTCACCAACCCAGTTGCCTCACCGAAAGAGCTTTTTTCGACGCGAAGGCTAAACAGGGAGGGAATCAAGGTTTTGTTCTCTCCAATGCAAACCACCAGCGGCTTGGGAAGAAACTTCAAGCTGGTCTACACGCTCCACGACATGATCTACTATCGCCACCGCACTCCTCCCGCAAATTTCAATTTATTTATCCGCATCGTTTGGTTCTTGTATCACCTGAGCTACTGGCCACAGCGCAGACTTCTTAACCTCGCTGATGCCGTGGCAACCGTCTCGGAGACCACGAAGGACCAGATGCTCCTGCATCGACTTACGAAGCGGCCTATCTACGTGATCCACAACGCCGCCCAGGCCCCCGAGCGAGTCGAGAAGGCAAACCGCCACGATTCAAAGTACTTGGTCTACATGGGCAGCTTCATTGGCTACAAAAACGTCGAGACGCTCATCAGAGGCATGCAGTACCTCTCAGGTCACACTCTTGTTCTGCTAAGCCGAATCACAGCTGAGCGCAAGGCAGAGCTGCAAGCCATTGCGGGTGAGGTCGGAGCTGATGTGCGGTTTGAAAACGGTGTCACCAGGGACGAATACCACGAGTGGCTGCACGCAGCAAAGGCGCTGGTAAGCGCATCAATGGATGAGGGCTTTGGGATTCCCGTCGTTGAGGCAATGGAGCGCGGTTGTCCTGTAATTCTTAGCGACATACCCATCTTCGATGAAGTTGCGGGCCCTGCCGGGCTGCGGTTTACGGCCACAGATGCGATTGCGTTCTCGGAGCAGGTGAAAAGACTTGGGGTAAAGCGAGACTGGAAGCTCCACAGCGATCTTGGCCTGACTCAGGCCGAGTTCTTTACCTGGGAAGACAGCGCGGAGCTCTTTATTGAGCTTTGTGAGGAGCTAGCTGCTTCCTAAGGGCTTTGGTGCCCAGGCGTCTAAAGTCCAGCTGTCCTGAGCGCGCAACACATGCAGCGAGGCATTTTCTAGCCTCTCACCCTTGGGTGGGACCTTGCCATCCGTTACCTCGGAGAGCACAAACCTAATTAGCGCACCATGACTGACGGCGAGAACGCGAGCGCCGGCGTGACGTTTGGTCACCTCTGAAAGCAGCAGCCTGGCGCGTTGCGTTATGGCCTGTGTTGACTCGGCACCAGGGATCTCGTCTAGTTGTGAGTACTTCTCATGCCACTCGGTGTAGAGCATCCCCTCGCCGATTCCAAAGGCGCGCTCTAGGAGCAAGTCATCCTGCATCACCTCTTTGGCACCGATTCGCTCAGCGAGAATTTCGGCTGTGTGCCTGGCCCGCTCTAGGGGAGAGGAGAGCACGATGTCCCACTTTGTAGGAAGGTGAAGTGCAGCCTGCTGCACCTGCTGAATGCCAACCTGATTCATGGGGATATCCGCTGTGCCTTGCAGTCTGAGGTCTATGTTCCAATCGGTCTGCCCATGCCTAAAAAGACCCAGTACCGTCTCACCAGCCAAGAATCGCACCTAGCAAATCCGTGGTTGAACCATTGATTCTCACGCTCGCAAACTCATCTGCCCTGGTTGGTCCAAGATTGACAATCACAACCGGCTTCTCGTCTGCCACCGCGCGCTTTACCAATCTCAGGCCCGAGTTCACCGTGAGGGAGCTGCCAGCAACCAAGATTGCCTCCGCTGCAGCCACGCGTGATTCGGCGTCGGCAACTCTGGGCTTTGGCACCTGCTCACCAAAGAAGACAACGTCTGGCTTGTAGTGAGATCCGCAGCTGCAGTCTGGGACTGTGAAGCCCTCTGGCACCTCAACCTCGGCATCGCCGTCGGGGGAGAACTCAACGCTGAAGTCTCTAATTAGCTGCGGGTTTGCCTCCGCGATGCGCTCATCCATCTCGAGACGGGAGAAGCTGTCGCCACAACCCACGCACAGCACACGATCTAGGCGGCCGTGGAGCTCTAATACAGACCTCGATCCAGCCTTTTGGTGGAGCCCATCAACGTTCTGAGTTATCACGGATGAGATAACCCCTCGCTTTTCGGCATCGGCAATAGCCTGGTGACCCAGATTCGGATTTGCACTTGCGATCCGGTTCCAACCGACATAGCTGCGGGCCCAGTAGCGGGCCTGGTTTGACTTAGAGCCCATGAACTCATCAAATGTGAGTGGGTGCTTTTGAACCCGACCCTCGCCTCGATAGTCGGGAATGCCACTGTCTGTGGAGATGCCTGCTCCGGTGATTATCAGCGCTGTTCGGTTAGCGAGAATCTCTCTGGCGCGCTCAACCGAGTAGCTAATTGCTGGGCTGAGGGAATCTGTCACTTGCCGATTCTAACTGAGTCATTTGTTGTGTCCGAGGGGGGACTTGAACCCCCACCCTCTATGCGAGGACTAGCACCTCAAGCTAGCGCGTCTACCATTCCGCCACCCGGACTCAAGGATGAAATCTACCACGAAAGCAAGTAGAGAAACAGCGGGGGTACTTGGAAAGCTGCAGGCGAAGCGATAGCTTTTAGATATGCATGAGGATCCAGCAGTTGCCCTGCAGAGGTTGGTTTCCGCGCTAGAGCGGCACCTTGATGCCTCCGCCACCAGGCGCGAGGGAAACGACGAAGCGCTCAACCTTGCCTACGATCAGCTTGAAGAGGCATTCCTCGGCTATGAAGAGGCGCTGCAGCAGACCTACGGGGAGTATCTGCCTTTCGAGCAGGCCGAAGAGCAGTGAGTTTCTTTGAAGCCATACTGCTGGGACTAATTCAGGGCCTCACAGAATTCCTGCCCATATCTTCATCAGCCCACGTTCAAATCGCGCAGGAGCTGATGGGCCTCAGTGAGCTCAGCAAACCTCAGTTGACCGCCTTCATTGCGACCATTCAGATTGGCACCGAGCTGGCCGTGATCAGCTACTTCTTCAAGACCATCGTTTCAATAGTCTCCGCGTGGTTTAGCTCCGGGTTTCAGTCCTGGTCCAAGCAGCCAGGAGAGGCTCGCATGGGCTGGCTGATAATCGTGGGAACGCTTCCGATCGCGTTTTTAGGGCTGCTATTCAGGGAGCAGGTGGAAAACGATGTTCGCCAGCTATGGGTCATCGGAGTGACGCTGATTGTCTTTGGGCTCCTTCTGGGGCTAGCCGACTTCATCGGTAAAAAGCGCAGGGCAATTAGCGAGTTGGGTGTGGGGTCGGGTATTGCCTTTGGTCTTGGCCAGGCGCTTGCCCTTATTCCCGGGGTCTCAAGATCGGGTGGATCAATTACCGTCGGGCTGCTTTTGGGATTCACCAGAGAGGCTGCTGCTCGCTACAGCTTCCTGCTCGCAATTCCCGCGGTTCTGGCAGCTGGCACTCTGCAGTTTGTTAGCTCGTTTGGAGATTTGCCGCAGGGTCTGCTCTTGGCAACCATCACTGCCACGATTGTGAGCTTTGTTTCTGGCTATGCGGTTATCGCCTGGCTGCTTCGCTATCTCGAGCGAGGTTCCTTCTTGCCATTTGTGCTCTGGCGGGTAATGGTGGGGTCGCTGCTGCTGATCGGCCTTGCGATCGGTGCTATTTAGCCCTGGTCACCCGGTGAGTCCGGACGCTGCCTGAGGTAGCGCTCAAATTCTTTGGCTAGGGCGTCCCCAGATGCCTGCTGGGAATCCAATTCATCGCGACTGGTCTCCAGCTGAGTGACGTAGGCGGCCATCTCCTCGTCAGACTCCGCCATCTCATCGATTGAGCGCTCCCACTCGAAAGCAAGTTCGGTAAGAGTGTCAGAGTCAAAGGCAAAAGGTGTGACGGAGGTTAGCTCGGATAGAAAGCTGATCGCGGCCTTTGGGTTTGAGGTGTTGTGGACGTAGTGAGGAACCGAACCCCAAAGCGAAAGGACCGGAATGCCCTCTGCTTCAAAGGCCTGGGACAAAACCGTCAGGATTCCCACAGGGCCCTCATATCGAGATGGTTCGAGGTCAAACAGTTCTCTGAGAGCTGGGTTCTGTGAGGAGCGGAAGACCTGCATGGGTCTTGTGTGGGGCACATCAGCCAGCATTGCACCCAGCATGATCACGTAGTCAATCTCGCGGTCCTGAACCATCTCCAGCACCTCGCCGGCAAAGCTAAGCCAGCGCCTAGAGGGCTCGGTGCCAATGAGCAAGTAGAGATCATCAAGCGCTGGAATCTTTGCAATCTGCTCTTTAGAGGCCTGCATTAGCTCAGTGCCTGGCCAGCTGAGGGTGCGGTTTCCGTCCTCGTCAAGCTCGAGCATTGGGCGAGAAAACTGGAAGTCGTAGTAATCCTCTGGATCAACGGCGTCTATGGTCATGGCCTGGATCTGCTCGGCGATGGCCTTTACGGCGCCCGAAGCAGCCTCGGTGGCGTCGTTCCAACCCTCAAATGCCACAACCAGAATTCGACCGGAAAGCATCTAGCTCCTTTGTTCCAGGTGAAAACTCTAATTCACACCTCAAACTAGACTTGCCGCAATGTCAAAAAACGCTTTCCCCCTCGCCGTGCTTTGGGATATGGACGGAACCCTGGTCGACTCCGAGCACTACTGGTCGATCAGCCAAAACCGCCTGGCGAACCAGTACGGCGCCATCTGGACTGACGAGGACGAGAAAGGCGTCATTGGCTCATCTCTGTATGACTCCTCGGACCTAATTAAGCGAAAGTTTGGCATCGAGGACAAAAGCGTCCAGGAGATAATCGACCACCTCACTGACGAAGTTATTGAGCAGTTGAGGCAGGTTTTACCCTGGCGTCCAGGGGCTCTTGAATTACTCCTTGAACTCAAGCAGGCTGGCATCAAGACCGCGCTAGTAACAATGTCGATGCGCAGAATGGCCCTCGCCGTTGCCGAATCGATTCCATTCGCGGCCTTTGACGTTGTGATTGCGGGAGACGACGTTCGATACGGCAAGCCCCACCCAGAGCCCTATTTGACTGCTGCTGCGAAACTGGGAGTTGCACCCATCGACTGCATCGCCTTTGAGGACTCGGTTACCGGCCTGAACAGCGCAGCTGCCGCCGGAACTCATGCAATTGGCGTGAGAAACTTGGTTGAATTACCCGGTGGCAGCGACAGAAAGATAATTGACACCCTGGTTGGACTGTCTGCCACAAACCTCCACGAACTGAGAATTCATGAATGAGATATTCAAGGCAGGGGATAGGGCTCAGCTAACCGGCCCCAAGGGCAAGATGAATACCATCGTGCTCGAAGTCGGCGGCAAGCTTGGCACCCATAAGGGCGATATTCACCACGACCAGATCATTGGCATTCCCTCCGGTTCCGTTATCGAAAACCGCAACGGCGACAAGTACCTGGTTCTAAAGCCGCTGCTGTCTGACTACGTGTTGTCGATGCCCAGAGGGGCCCAGATCATCTACCCAAAGGACGCTGCACAAATCATTGTCGAGGGAGACATTTTCCCAGGCGCAACCGTAATTGAAGCTGGCGTTGGCTCGGGAGCACTGTCCGCATACCTGCTGAGGGCAATCGGCGACTCAGGCCACCTTCACTCGTTCGAGGTTCGCGAGGAGTTTGCCCAGATTGCAAAGGCAAACGTAGCTAACTTCCTTGATGGAGAGCCCAAGAACTGGACCGTGAGGATTGGCAAGCTTCAGGAGCAGTTGCCGCTGGCTATAGATGCCAAGAGCGCAGATCGAGCAATCCTGGACATGTTGGCTCCCTGGGAATGCGTTGAGGCAGTCCATGCAGCGCTTAGGCCGGGTGGAGTGCTCGTTGTCTACGTTGCCACCGTGACGCAGCTGAGCAGGACCGTCGAGGAGATTAAGTCACTAGGTGGCTTCACTGACCCAAGCGCATTTGAAACCACTGTTCGACCTTGGCACCTTGAAGGGCTTGCGGTGAGGCCAGAGCACCGCATGATCGGCCACACCGGCTTCTTGATGACCGCAAGGCGGCTAGCTGATGACACCACGCTGCCGGACTTCAGAACCAGAAGGGTCAACAAGGCGGAGTTTACGGATGCGGATATGGACTCTTGGCTTCCAGAGGCCATGGGAGTAAGGCCAATCGGTGAGAAAAAGCTGAGAAAGACCGTGAGAAAGGTCACATCCGAGACCGATAAGCGGAAGAATTAGGAAATCGAAGGGAACCCATTGAAAAAACTTCTGGCACTTATTGCGCCCGTGTTGCTGATCGCTGGCTGCGCAGCTGCAGAGACCGAGCCCCAGGGCTATGCGCAGATGTCCACCAAGCTTGAGAACTACTGCGAGCCATACTCGACCGGCGACGCCGCTGACTTGATTTCAGCAGCGGGAGAGCTGGGCCAGCAGCCAGAGGTTAGCTTCCCCTATCCGCTTGAGGGCACAGGAGTAGAGACCAAGGTCATCATTGAGGGCTCTGGTGGTGCGATTGTGGGTGGTCAGCGAGTCTCGCTCCACTACGCGGGCTTTAATGCCGCAACCGGTGAGCAGTTCCAGGCAAGCGACTTCACAACCGACGACTACATCTTCCAAGACCTTGTTCAGGGAAACAGCCCAGACTTCTGCAAGGCAATTACCGGCGTGCAGGTTGGCTCGAGGGTTGCTGTGCTACTTAACCCCGAGGCCGCACACGACTCTGCAGGAATCCCAGCGCTTGGCATAGAGGCCTCTGATGGCATCATCTTTGTCTTCGACGTGCTGGATGCCTTCCTACCAAGAGCCGTGGGTGACGCTAGGGCAGCGGAGGCCGGTATGCCTACCGTGATCCTCGCACCACAGGGCCAGCCAGGTATTCAGGTCCCGGCAGAGGATGCTCCCAGCGAGTTCCGCAGGACTGTATTGATTGAGGGAACTGGAGAACCAATCGAGATTGGTGACCAGATAGTTGTTCACTACGCGGGTTGGACCTGGGAGGGCGAACAGTTCGACAACTCGTGGGATCGCATCTCACCGGCCAGCTTTACCATCTCCTCTAACTCATTGATTGAGGGCTTTGTCCAAGCACTTGAAGGGGTCAAGGTTGGGTCGCAGGTCATTGCCGTGATTCCACCAGATCTCGGCTACGGCGATTCAGCACAGGGCTCAATACCACCAGGTTCTACCCTGATATTTGTAATTGACGTTTTGGGTAAGGACTAGCCAAAAGACCTAGGGGGCAAGGTGGCAAAGCAATCTCCAGCTGAGCGCCTCTTTACCCTGACCTGCTGTCTGCTTGCCTCACCGGTAATAGGGCTTAGTAAGCAAGATCTCTTTGATGCCGTGCCTGCCTATCGGGAATCAAGTGGTGGCGATGCTCTCGAGAAGATGTTTGACAGAGACAAAAAGGCGCTGCGCAACATGGGAGTGCAGCTGGAGGTAAGAAACAACGACGCCTTCGAAGAGGGCGAGAGTGCCCGCTATCTGATCAGCCGTGGAGCCTTCGTTTGGCCCGCAGAGTTTGAGCTAAACCCCAAGCAGCTTGGCCTAGTTGAACTTGCGGCTAGATCATGGAACACGCAAATCTTTGGAAGCGCAGCTCGCAGCGGCCTAACCCGGCTGAAGTCTCGGGGCATGGTCGAGATAGACAGGCAGCTGCAGCACATCTCACCGCGCCTTGTTGCAAAGCACGAATCTTTTGGGCCGTTAGCCGACGCCATAAGCGCCACGACAACAGTCGTCTTCGAATACCGCAAGAGCGATGGCAGTCAGTCTGTGCGAGAGGTTGAGCCGCTCAAGTTACGCCTGATTGAGGGGGAGTGGGTCCTGCTTGCCCAGGAGCGAGAGGCCGTAAAGAACTTCTTGCTCCGCAGAATCGTTAGCAAGGTCAGGGACACCGAGGCTTTATTTACTCCTCCCAGTGAGGCCGTGATTACCCGCGCTGAGCAGGACCTGGTTGCCTTTGCCGCATCGAATGTTGCAGTGATCGAGATAGTCCCCGATAGCGAGGCGTGGTGGCACTTTGGCTCAGAAAGAGAGCAGGTGGAGCTCAACTACATGGATGAGGCGCTGATGGCCGAGGACCTCATGGAGTTTGGAGCGGACCTAAAGGTAATAGGCCCAAAGTCTTTGGGCGATCGAATTAGAGCGGGATATGAGGCGGTGATTGCGTCTCATGCCTAAGCAGGAATTAGATGGCGTTGAGCTATTCAATCTCTCACTGTCAATTGTCGGGACGGTGCTTCGCGATGGCGACCAGCGGGTGAGCGACCTCGCTGAGCTATTCGAGGTTAGTGAGGCGGCCATCGAGAAAGCCGTCATGGCCGTTGCGAATAGTGAGGACGTCAAGAACTGCGAGACCCACTTCTATGTTGACGTTGAAGAGCTTGCCGAGGGCTACGTGTCGCTCTCGCAAGGCATGTCATCCCTGAGCGAACCGCCTTCACTGTCCAGGAGACAGCTGAGCTCTATTGCAATGGGCCTGGACTACCTAGCCGCAATTCCGCAGTTCAAGGCTGATGCAGACCTGCAGGCTCTTAGGGCACTAATCAGTGAGAGCTCGCCAGCCTCGGCCACCTCCCACATCCCATCGCGCCTAACCGAGCAGATTGAGACTCTGCAGGAGGCGATGAGCAAGGAGCTTGCGATTGAGTGCGAATACATCAATCAAACCGGAGCCAAGTCCTCGCGAACCATAGACCCGC
>JADHKY010000008.1 GCA_016780945.1 Aquiluna sp.
TGGCCAAGGCCTGGGCTGGTGCGGGCCATGAGGTGATTGGCGTTCATGTTGAGTCTCCGGAGGCCATTGAGAGGGTTGAGGCACTGCTGCCGGATATTCCAATAGCTCCGATGGCTGCTGTCGCCGAGGATGCCGAGCTACTGGTGCTAGCTGTTCCAAACGATGACGCTGAGCTCACCTGCGCGGGACTGGCAGATCTGGGGTTATTTGGGCCCAGGAAAATAGTGATTCACCTTTCGCCGCACCGCGGCTATGGCATTTTAGGCGATGCCGCCAGGCACGGAGCAATCCCAATTGCGATGCACCCGCTGATGCACTTCACGGGTACCTCAATGGACCTAGCCGTGATGCAGAACGCCACCATGGTCGTGACCACTCCCGACACCTACAGACCCATTGCACAAGCGCTGGTGATTGAGCTCGGCGCGGAGCCTTTTGAGCTCAGTGAGCACCAACGAGGTGCCTATGCAGAGGCCTTTGAGGTTGCCTCTGGGTTTTCCTCGCTGGTGGTGCAGCAGGCAATGGGCATTTTGGCCGAGGCCGAGGTAATGCAACCCGCCAAGCTAATCGCTCCAGTTGTTAGGAGTGCGGTCGATGATGCACTTGCAAAGCCGGTTATGCCCATAGACCCAGAGGACGCGGCCAAGTGAGGCTCGTCCATACCGTCAGCGAGCTCAAGGAGGTGCTTGCGGAGGTTCGAACGGAGCGGTCGATTGGATTCGTGCCAACCATGGGTGCCCTTCACAAAGGCCACCTCTCGCTCATTGAGCGTTGCCAGCAAGATGGCAACTTCACAGTTGTCTCGATCTTCGTAAACCCTCTGCAGTTTTCCTCCGAGGCGGACTACGAGGGTTACCCAAGAACACTGGGTGTCGATGCCAGGCTGCTAACGGATGCGTCGGTGGATGTGTTGTTTGCTCCATCGGCAGCCGAGGTCTTTCCCAAAGAGCAGAGCTTCCCGGAGATTGACCCGGGAGTGGTTGGCGAGAGGTTTGAGGGAGAGTTTCGGCCTGGCCATTTTGCAGGCATGCTCAAGGTTGTGAGCAGACTGCTTGACATCGTCGTCCCCGACGGGGCCTACTTTGGCGAGAAGGATGCGCAGCAGGTTGCGCTGGTGACGCAGATGGTCGACGCCCAGGTCCACTCTGGTCGCAGGGAGCCAATGAGCGTGATGGTTTGTCCAACTATTCGCTCAGAGCAGGGACTCGCTCTTTCAAGCCGAAACCTCAGGCTCTCAGGTGCTGAGCTAGAGAGCGCGACTGAGCTCTATGGTGCGTTGGTCGCAGGATCCAAGGCTGGGAAGCAGAGTGCTGAGATTGTAGAGGCAGCAAAGGCCGCTCTCAGCCCCGCGATTAGACTTGAGTACTTAGAGCTGGTCGATGCGAGCAGTTTTGAGATTGTTGAGCGGATTCCCTCCGGGGGGGCGAGACTGATTATCGCCGCCTGGGTGGGAGACGTGAGGCTAATTGACAACCTTTTGATCGGTGGTAGCAAGTGAGTGAAGAGTACGAGGCAGATCTGCCGGAGCAGATCGCTTTTCGTATGCAAAAGCGCGAGCGGCTCAATGAGCTCTCTGACGCCTACCCGGTCTCGCTGCCGATAACCCACACCATCGAGGCCACCAAGGCCCACTATCCAAACCTTGAGGCCGACATTGCCACCGGCGATGAGGTAGCGCTCGCGGGCAGAATCATGTTCCTGCGCAACACTGGCAAGCTCTGTTTCGCGACGCTGCAGTCCGGCTCCGGCGAGCGTATCCAGGCAATGATTTCCTTGGACAAGGTTGGCCAGGAGGAGCTCGACAGCTGGAAAGAGCTAGTGGACCTGGGCGATCACGTGTTTGTTCGCGGCGAGGTCATCACCTCAAAGCGCGGTGAGCTGAGCGTCCTGGCAGAAGAGTGGCAGATGGCTGCCAAGACTTTGCGACCAATGCCCAACCTGCACAACGACCTCGAGGAAGAGTTCAGAGTTCGCCATCGCTACATTGACCTGATCGTTCGAGACCGCGCCCGCGAGGTAGTCAAGATTCGCGCTCAGGTGATGCAGTCCTTGCGCAACACCTTTGCCTCCCATGCCTTCACCGAGATCGAGACACCGATGCTGCAGGTCATGCATGGTGGCGCATCAGCAAGACCGTTTAAAACCCACTCGAATGCCTTCGACACCGAGTTGTTTTTGCGGATTGCCCCAGAGCTGTTCCTGAAGCGGGCGGTAGTTGGTGGACTTGAGCGAGTCTTCGAGATCAATCGCAACTTTAGAAACGAGGGTGCTGACCGCACCCACTCGCCTGAGTTTGCGATGCTCGAGAGCTATGAGGCCTACGGCGACTACAACTCAATGGCCCAGCTCACCCAGGAGCTAATTCAGAATGCTGCCAAGGACGTCTTCGGCACCCACGAGGTCGTGCTTGAAGATGGCAGCGTCAATGATTTAGGTGGCCAGTGGAAGCGAATCTCCCTCTACGGCTCACTCTCCGAGGCGGTAGGGCAAGAGATCACGCCCGAGACCGACCTAGCCACACTGAAGAAGCTTGCCGACAAAGTCGACATTGAGATTGAGCACCCGCTGGCAGGAAAGTATGTCGAGGAGCTTTGGGAGCACCACGTGAAACCGACCCTGGATAAGCCAACGTTTGTTATGGACTTCCCGGTAGACACCTCCCCGCTAACCAGGGACCACCGCGAAACCGCAGGGGTTGTGGAGAAGTGGGACCTCTATGTCAACGGTTTTGAGCAGGCAACCGGTTACTCCGAGCTAGTAGATCCAGTGGTCCAGCGCGAGCGGTTTGTGAAGCAGGCAGAGCTTGCCGCAAAGGGCGACCCCGAGGCCATGAAGCTGGATGAGGAGTTTTTGAAGGCGCTTGAATTCGGCATGCCACCCTCAGGCGGAATGGGCATGGGAATCGACAGGCTGCTGATGTCACTGACCGGTTTGGGTATTCGGGAAACCATTTTGTTCCCGCTGGTTAAGTAATCCATGGGCTTTTTTGAAGTTGTGCTGGATGCACTGATCTCGCTGATTCCACCGGCCTTGGTCGGTGTGCTTTTCTGGGTAATGATGCGCTCGATTTTGCGTGCTGACCAGAAGGAGCGGGACACCTACAGCCAGATTGAGGCCGAGGAGCGCGCAAAGCGCGCTAACGCCTTGGGCGAACAGCCCTAGTTTTCGCCCAACTAGGCACCTAACATCTAGATACACATTTTGGAGGTGCCAGCTTGTTCGAGAAATTTACCGACAAGGCTCGTAGGGTTGTCGTGCTTGCCCAAGAAGAGGCAAAGCTTTTAAATCACAACTACATCGGCACCGAGCACATTTTGCTCGGCCTAATTCACGAGGGTGAGGGAGTCGCCGCCAAGGCGCTAGAGGCTCTCGGCATCAACCTCGAGCAGGTTCGCGAGCAGGTCCAGGACATCATCGGTCAGGGCCAGCAGTCTCCCTCGGGCCACATTCCTTTTACCCCTAGGGCCAAGAAGGTCCTGGAGCTGAGCCTGCGCGAGGCGCTGCAGCTGGGCCACAGCTACATCGGCACCGAGCACCTGCTCCTAGGGCTTATTCGTGAGGGTGAGGGAGTGGCGGCTCAGGTGCTTACCAAGTTGGGTGCAGACACCAACAAGGTTCGCCAGCAGGTAATTCAGCTACTCTCCGGTTACCAGGGCAAAGAGGCGGTATCGGTTGGCGGCGAAGTTGCCCCTCCACAAAAGGGCAGCCAGGTTCTCGACCAGTACGGACGCAACCTTTCTCAGGCAGCTGCCGAGGGCAAGCTGGACCCTGTCGTAGGGCGTGAGCGCGAAATCGAGCGCGTCATGCAGATTCTTTCCCGCCGCACCAAGAACAACCCGATTCTCATCGGAGAGCCAGGTGTCGGTAAGACGGCCATTGTTGAGGGGCTGGCTCAGGCGATTGTCTCTGGCAATGTCCCAGAGACCCTTCGTGGCAAGCAGCTTTACACCCTAGACATGGGAAGCCTCATCGCGGGCTCTCGTTACCGCGGAGATTTCGAGGAGCGCCTGAAGAAGGTGACCAAGGAGATTAGAACTCGTGGCGACATCATCACCTTCATCGACGAGATCCACACCCTTGTTGGTGCCGGAGCGGCTGAGGGTGCGATTGACGCCGCCTCTATCTTGAAGCCAATGCTTGCCCGTGGCGAGCTCCAGACCATTGGTGCGACAACGCTGGACGAGTACCGCAAGCACTTTGAAAAAGACGCCGCTCTTGTTAGGCGCTTCCAGTCGGTCATGGTTTCCGAGCCGACTCCTGCGATGGCAATCAACATCCTCAAGGGCCTTCGCGACCGCTACGAGGCTCACCACAAGGTTTCCATTACCGACGGAGCACTTGTCGCAGCTGTAGGCATGAGCGACCGCTATGTCACCGACCGCTTCTTGCCAGACAAGGCAATCGACCTAATCGATGAGGCCGGAGCAAGGGTAAGGCTGAGTTTCCTCTCGTCCCCTCCAGAGCTCAAGGAGATGGAAGACAAGGTTGCCGCAGTCAAGGCCGCCAAGGAGCAGGCCATTGCGGACCAGGACTTTGAGCTGGCCGCCTCCAAGCGTGATGAGGAGAAGAAGCTCACCTCCGAGAAAATCAAGATGGAGAAAGAGTTCCGCGAGGGCAAGGTAGACCAGACGGGCGTGGTTGACGAGGGCCTAATCGCCGAGGTTCTCGCGCAAGCGACCGGAATCCCTGTGTTCAAGCTCGGTGAGGAAGAGGGCGCAAAGCTCATCTTCATGGAGCAGGAACTTCACAAGCGTGTTATCGGTCAAGAGGCCGCAATAGCCGCGCTCTCAAAGACCATTCGTCGTCAGCGTGCTGGCCTGAAAGACCCGAAGCGCCCCTCAGGATCCTTTATCTTTGCCGGCCCCACCGGTGTTGGTAAGACGGAGCTGGCCAAGGGTCTGGCCGAGTTCCTATTCGATGACGAGGATGCACTAATTGCTCTGGACATGAGCGAGTTCTCCGAGAAGCACACGGTATCTAGGTTGTTCGGTGCCCCTCCGGGATTCGTTGGGTTCGACGAGGGTGGTCAGTTGACCGAGAAGGTGCGCCGCAAGCCATTCTCCGTCGTGCTGTTCGATGAGATCGAGAAGGCCCACCCCGACATCTTCAACTCCCTGCTTCAGATTCTTGAAGAGGGTCGTCTAACCGACGGCCAGGGAAGGGTAGTTGACT
The DNA here is from genome assembly GCA_016780945.1 of Aquiluna sp. Classification (GTDB taxonomy): domain Bacteria; phylum Actinomycetota; class Actinomycetes; order Actinomycetales; family Microbacteriaceae; genus Aquiluna. Next base: position 5,173 of record JADHKY010000008.1, read on the forward strand.
TCAAGAACACCATCATCATCATGACCACAAACCTCGGCTCAAGAGAAATCTCGCGTGGTGCTCTCGGCTTCACCCTTGAAGGCGACGCCGCTAATGACTACGACCAGATGCGCTCAAGGGTCAATGAGGAGCTCAAGAAGAACTTCAAGCCTGAGTTCCTAAACCGTGTTGATGAGGTCATCGTCTTCCCACAGCTCACCCGCGAAGAGCTTATGCAGATCGTTGACCTGTTCATCGGTCGTCTGCAGCAGCGCCTGGATGAGCGCGACCTGAAGTTGGTCCTCACCACGGCCGCCAAGGAGAGGCTCATCGAGCTGGGCTATGAACCCTCTCTCGGAGCCAGGCCCCTTCGCAGGACTGTGCAGCGCGAAATCGAAGACGAGATATCAGAGCGCATCCTCACTGGTGACATCCAGAGCGCCCAGGACATCAAGGTCGACTTCGTCTCAGATGCCTTCACCTTCGAGACAACCAGCCGCGAGGCAGAGGCGGTCAAGAAGTAATTGACTGAGGTTCAGCGCTACGAGGTTGTCAGCAAGAAGCCCGGTTTTGAAATCAGGCAGTATGCCCCTCACGTGCTGGTTACCAAGTCAACGTCGGGAAGCCTTTCAGCGGCTGGCTCTAATGCCTTCCGCTACCTAGCCAGCTACATCGGCGGTGAGAACGCAACGCGCCAGCAAATTGCCATGACCGCTCCTGTGCTTCAACACAAGCAGCCAAGTGGGTACGAGGTCGCATTCGTGATGCCTGACCACATGGAAGATGCCCCCGCTCCACTTAGGGAGGGTATGCAGGTTAAAAAGGTCGAGGGTGCTCTGATGGCGGCAAAGCGCTTTTCCGGGCTGGCATCGGACGAGCTCTTTGAACGCAAGGCTAAGAAGTTGCTCGAAGAGCTAAAGTCTGCAGGCTATGAACCTGTTGGCGAGGTCAGCTACGCCCGCTATAACGGCCCTTGGACACCTGCACCGCTTCGTCGCAACGAGGTGTTGGTGGCGCTGAGGGCCTAGCTATCGCCATAATTGGCAGATGCTTTCGATTCGCTCCGCGGTAACCGCTGACGTCCCAACCATTCGCCAACTAGCCGACCCGCTCGTTGAAAAGCGCATCCTGCTGGGTAAGGAGCTGGTCGAGCTCTATGAGTCCATTCAAGAGTTTGTGGTTGCCGAGCTAGATGGGGAGCTTGTTGGGTTCGGTGCCCTTCACGTGATGTGGCGAGATTTAGGTGAGGTTAGAACCCTTGCGGTTGCCGAAAGTGCGAAGCGAAAGGGCGTCGGAACAGCCCTTCTCAGCGAGCTGCTGCAGCGGGCAAAAGCGCTGGGCATCAAGAGGGTGTTTTGCCTAACTTTCGAGAGAGACTTTTTCGCCGCTCACGGATTCGAGGAGATCAGCGATATCCCGGTTGACCCAGAAACTTACGCCGAGATGGTTCGCTCTCACGACGAGGGTGTTGCGGAGTTCCTGGATCTAGCAAGAGTTAAGCAGAACACGCTTGGAAACAGCCGAATGCTGAGGCACCTCTAACTAGATTTACCTTATGGCTAACGACGAAAGCGTCTATCGCACACGAAGAATCGGCGCTTTGGTGGTCCTGGCAGCACTTATCGCAGGCATTTGGGGCATTCCCCAGCTCTTGGCAAATACTGGCCAAGAGGTCCTTCCAACCGAGGGAGCAACAGCGACCGAAGAGGCCATCCCAGCTGAGATAACAAACTGTGCCCCTGGCGTGGTTTCGGTTGAGGTAATGATCGGGAAGCTAATAAGCGGCGATGCCGATAATCAGGTCGTTGAGACCTTCAACTCCTTTGCCTCTAACACCAACCCCGATATTTGGTATGAGATAACCAACAACGGACTGGTCGATTGCAAGTTCAACGTTGGTTCTCGTGTGACGTTCTTCACTATTACCTCAGGCGAGCAGACCTACTGGTCCTCACGAGACTGTGACCGCAGCAATGACACCGACCGTTACGTCACCCTCGGGTCAAATACCCCATTGGAGGCAGTGGCGAGTCCTTGGGAGAAGTCCTACTCCTCAGAAAACGGCTGTAATCCAAGTGGCAATGACCTGGTGCCAACCGCAGGCGCCACCTACAAGATCAAGGTTGAGGTCAACGGAGTCATCTCCGAGGAAAAGCGCTTTATTCTCAACTAAGGGCTGCAGCGATGGCAGCAGCAAGCTGTGAACTCGAAGAGTCAATAACATTTGTGTGGCCCAGGCGCTTCGCCTCAGATTGTCGAAGTGCAGGGTTAGTTACACCACGAATTTCTCCGCTGAGGCTGATTTCTCCAAATGCCGCGAGCGACTGTTTGGCGGGTTTGTCCTTGACCGCCGACGCAATTGCTATCGCGATCGCCAAATCAGCGGCAGGCTCGGTTATCTTCATGCCGCCCACGGTTGAGACGTAGACATCTCGGTCTGAGAGGCTCAGTCCGGCTCGGCGCTCTAGAACCGCAAGGAGCATTGCAACCCTTGCAGAATCAACACCGTTGGTCACGCGCCTGGGTTGCGGAGAGCTACTCTTCACAACAAGAGCCTGAATCTCGGCCCGAAGGGCCCTGCGACCCTCAACGGTGATTGTGATGCAGGTTCCAGAGACGCTGGTCTGCTGCTCCGAGACAAATAGGGCAGATGGGTCTGGCACCTCGATGATGCCCTCACCACTCATTTCGAAGCAGCCAACCTCATCGGTTGGGCCAAAGCGATTCTTGAGGGTGCGAATGAACCTAAGAGACGTCTGCCGGTCGCCCTCGAAGTGGCAGACGACGTCGACCAGATGCTCGAGCGTCCTCGGGCCTGCGATCGAGCCATCTTTGGTCACGTGTCCGACCAACACCAGCGGTGTTGAGCTCTCTTTTGCGACCCGAATGAGATTGCTAGCCACCTCTCTCACCTGAGCTGGCATGCCGGCAACCCCATCGAGATCCAGGCTTGAGACGGTCTGGACTGAGTCCACGATTATGAGCTCTGGATCAACCTGGTCAATCTGCCCCAGCACACTCGAGAGGTCAGTTTCGGTTGCAAGAAAAAGATTTTCTGAAAGCGCGGAGGTTCGAGTAGCACGAAGCTTCACCTGAGAAGCCGACTCCTCGGCAGAGACGTAGAGGACTTTCTTTCCTCCCTTTGCGAGCCTCGCGGCAACCTCTAGCAACAGGGTGCTCTTACCCACACCGGGCTCACCCGAGAGCAGCACCACCGCTCCAGGCACCAGCCCCCCGCCTAGAACGCGATCAAACTCCTGAACCCCGGTTGGGTAGTGGCCCTCGCCGCTGGTCTCAATGTCTGTAATGGGTCTGGCCGCTCGAGCAGAACTAATTTGGGCAGGCTTTGCCTTGGTGACGGAGGTGGTCTCTGAAACAGTTCCCCAGGCCTGGCAACTGCTGCATTGGCCAACCCATTTAGCCGTTGACCAACCACACTCGCTGCAGCGATATTCACTCTTGGTCTTGGCCATCAAACCAAACTACCGCTACCCACCCCCACCTAAACTTCTTCTCTCAACAGTTTTTTGGTTTGGAGCGAGGTTTATGCGCAGGCACTCCTTTGAGCTTTGGCTAACCCTGATGGTCTCCTTGGGGGCAAGCACGATCTATGCCGTGCTGAGCCTGCTGCGAAAACTAAATTCAACCCAGGGCCTTGCCGGCTCTACAACCACCATCAATCGCCCTTTAGCCCAGCAAGGCTGGCTGGATTTTATTTCTCAGCTTGCCTCGATTTCACTGTCTCTGGTCCCAGTCTTGTTGGCGCTCTACTTTCTCAGGCTCGATGGAATCAGCATTGGCCTGGTTCCAAAGGCAAGGGATTTTCTCTGGGGCTTTGGACTGCCGGTGGTAATTGGAATACCAGGGATAGCACTCTACGTCGTTGCCGTGCAGCTTGGCCTTACCGCTCGCGTGATTCCAAGCTCACTTGGTGAGTATTGGTGGACGCCACTGATTCTGTTCCTAGCGGCTCTTCGCGCGGGACTGCAGGAGGAGGTCATTGCAGTTGCTTTCTTGGCTAAGAAGCTGGAGCTAATTAGACCGGGGTTAACGATTGCGGTAGTGGTATTGATTTCGAGCCTCTTTAGAGCCAGTTACCACCTGTATCAGGGCTTCTCAGCGTTCTTGGGTAACTTCCTGATGGGTTTGGTATTTGCCTACCTGTTCCTGAGGGGAGGCCGCATCGCTCCTTTGGTTATTGCCCACACCACCATGAACGCTGCCGTCTTTATTGGGTATCCGTTGGTTGCCCCATACCTACCAATCTAGGATTTACCCATGGATAACCTCAGGGTGTGCTTCGTGGGCACCGGCTCTATGGGCTCAGCGGTGCTGAGAGGCCTCATCGACTCTGGGCACCCCGTTGAACTCGTCTCGGCAACAACTAAAAGCGAACAGAGTGCTGCGAGCCTCAGAGCAATTGGCGTGAGCGCGCTCTCGGTTGAGCAGTCCCCGGACGCGAATGCCTTACTTTCGGGCGATGCAGATGTTGTCGTGCTGGGTGTGAAGCCCTACCAAATTTTCGATGTGCTCACGGAGATTGCCGAGGAGCTCCCAAAGAACTCGGTGGTGATTTCGATGGCCGGGGGTATTGAGTTAAAGACCATGGCCGCAGCCCTCCCTGAACACAAGAACCTGATCCGCTCGATGCCCAATACTCCCGCGATGGTTGGTCAAGCGGTAACGGGGCTTGCTCCGCACTCCACCGCGAGCTCCGATGCGTTGGATGCCGCGCAGTGGCTGTTCTCCTCCGTTGGGGAGGTGGTCAAGGTCGAAGAGCAGCAGATCAATGCGTTGAGCGCAATCTCAGGCTCAGGTCCCGCATGGATCTACTTCATCATCGAGCAGTGGGAAAAGGTCGCTATCTCGAAGGGCTTCAGCAAGGAGCAGGCAGAGACGCTAGTGCGATCCACGCTGTTTGGGTCCGCGGCTTTGCTGGCAGACAGCGGCGAGGAGCCAAGCGTGCTCAGAAAAAACGTGACCTCACCCGGCGGCACAACAGAACGCATCATCGCGACCCTGGACGAGGCAAATCTTGAGCAGCTTTTCTCTGCTGCTCTAGATGCTGCCGTCAACAGGGCAAATGAAATAGCCGCCGCAAAGGATTAGGCTTGAGCTATGGCAGACATTTTTGAGGCAATCGCCGACCCAACAAGGCGCAACATAATGGAGACCTTGCTCTCGGCACAGGTAGCTGGCTCAGAGCTAACAGTAAGTGAGCTGGTGCAGAAGACCGGCTTGGGCCAGCCCACAGTGTCAAAGCACCTAAAAACCCTTCGTGAGGTTGGCCTGGTTGCCGCCCGCGAGGACGGCCAAAAGCGTTTCTACTCGGTAACCCCTGAGCCGCTCGAGGAGATCGAGGACTGGATGATCAACTTCCTCTCGCTCGGCTTCGAGGCGGAGGGTGAAGAGGATCTCGCTAAGAACCTCAGTGAGGCAGGCGAGAAATTGGGCCACTGGATAACCGAGAAGGCATCCTGGCTCGGTGAGCAGCTCCGCGCTCGCGCAGATGAGCTAGACGTCGATGTTGACCCCAAGGAGCTTGGCAAGAGGCTAGGCCGGAAACTCGCAGAGACAAAGGTCGATGCCGAAAAGGGTGCAAAGGACTTCGAGAAGCTAGCCAGGCAAAAGGTCGAAGAGGTCGTTGATGATGTTCGAAGTGAAGCCACTCATTTCGCCGAAGAAGTCAAGGCAAAGGTAGGTAAGAAGTAATGACCGAAAGTTCCGACGCTCTCCGCAACTTCGCTCAGAAGCAGCTGAAGAAAAAGCAGGACTTCAGAACCTATATGTGGGTCTACGCGGCAGTGGTCGCGTTGACGTCCGGGGTCTGGTTTATTACGTCACCGAGTGCTCCCTACTGGCCAATTTGGGTAGTCCTAGGGATGGGTATTGCGGCAATCTTTGTGGGTCTCGATGCCTACGGCCGTCTTGGCGGCAAGCCGATAACCGACGAGCAAATCGATGCCGAGGTTGAGCGCTTAAGGCGCAAGGGCTAGACTTTGGCAGGTTGCCCACAAGGGCAAAAAGAACATAGACGAGGTTTTTGTGGGTTCAGTAATCAAAAAGCGCCGCAAGCGCATGTCGAAGAAGAAGCACCGCAAGCTTCTTCGCAAGACGCGCCACCAGCGTCGCAACAAGAAGTAGTAACTACCCGCCCAATAAGGCGGGTTTTTACTTTTGGGTCCTTAGCTCTCGCCTGCGCTGACGGAGAATCTCCCAGCCCGCGGCAACCGCATAGCGTCTAAGTTGCTGATCCGGGTTCACCGCCACCTGATTCCCCACCGCACTGAGCATCGGTAAGTCGTTCACAGAGTCGGAGTAGGCCCACGATTTCCTGAGGCTGATGCCTCTTTCCTTTGCGAGCGCTTTGATTGCTCTCCGCTTTGCCTTGCCGTGCAGAGGGGCACCAACCAGCTCGCCAGTGAGAACGTTTCCGTCGTGACCAACGATGGTGCCCAGGGCACCTGTCGCGCCAAGGTCATCTGCAATTGCTTGAGCGAGTTCAACAGGCGCTGCTGACACCAGCCAAACTTCGTGTCCCTGCTCAAGGTGATGTTTGAGACGCTCGAGGCTTCGTGGCCAAAGCCTTGGCTTGATCTCATCTCGGTAGACCTGGTCGATCAGGCCCTGAAGCTCTTCAACCGAGTGACCTTTTGTCAGCATCAGAGCCCGGTCTTTGAAGTCAGCCATTTTGGAGTTCTTCTCGCCCCGTCGCATGTACATGACGTGCTCCCACATAAACCGCCAAATATCGCGGCGCTTGATGCTGCCTCCTGTGAAGGCGACCTTGCCAAAGAGGATTGATGTGGAGCCGCAAACCAGGGTGTTGTCCACATCAAAGAATGCGGCAACCTTCTTCTGAGGTTTGCTTGCAGGGGTCACTCGCTAAGTCTAGAGCCGGAGTGAATCGCCTAGTCTTGAACCATGAAAGAGCCAATCGAAATCCAATTGGTTATCAGGCAGGGCTGCCATCTCTGCGTTGCCGCAGAAGCAGATTTGGCAAGGGTAATCGCCCGCTTCGCCGCTGAGTATCCAGACCGCGAATACTCGGTAGAGCTATTAGATATCAGTGAATACGACGAGCTGCAGCGGTTCAGCGAAGAGGTTCCCGTTTTACTGATCAATAAAAAGCAGGTTTCATTCTGGCGGATAGACGAGAAGCGGGCCTTTGAGCATCTAAGCGAGCTTGCATGAGAAGAATCATCGTTTGGGCGCTCAAGAACTTCTGGTTCCCAATCCTGGTGTTTGCTCTAGCACAGCTCGGCAAGCGGTATAAGTGGGCCTCAGATTTCCACGCCAAAATAAATAAGTTCAAATAGTGTTGCATTATTACTACATAGCATTTATGCTACATACATGGGTCGCAAACCAAAGTCCGAAGAAGAGCGGGTAGCTAACCGCATCGAAGACTTGCGCACCCGGGCCAACCTCTCTCGGCAAGAGCTCGCCGAGCAGGTTGGTGTTCACTATCAAACAATCGGTTACATCGAACGAAGTGAGTATTCGCCGTCACTTGTTTTGGCGCTTCGCATTGCATCGGTGTTAGAGACCAGCATCGAAGAGATCTTCTGGCTGGAGGAGGAAAATGATGTCTAACGAGCTACTAGTCGTTTTTTATATTCTCCTGACTTTGGCATTCGCCTACCTCTGGTTTTATCCCAAGGTGGTCGGCGAGAGAGTCAAAATGATGGCATGGATGGACGTGGTTGTCACGGGCATACCGGTGGCCATCTCAGCACTGCTTTTCTGGGAGTCTGATCCAACCTTCAGACTTCTAATTTTCGATCTGAACTGGTTTTTCTTTACTGTGCTCGCGATGTTTGCAATCGAGCTACCCATCTTTTTGCTTTATCTTCGCGCACGAGGACTCAACGAAAAGTACTGGGCCATGTTCAGGATAGCTCCGAAGGGATCTCCGGATGCGGGTTGGGCATCAGCTTCAGTGGAGTCGGTGGAGAAGCAGCTCAATGACACCAGGTGGGATGGCTTGCGGACCAATAACGGCAGGAAATTCTTGTTGATTGTTTCGAATCTCTTAATTCTCTTCGGCACTGGATTCCTATTGCTAGTCGGTGATGACCCCAGAACTCTCTATGGAATTATTCACATCTTGTTGATTTTTGTTTTCTGGTTCTTGCTTCGGCATTCAGTCAGGCTCGTGCCCGAAGCACCAGAGGAGGCGCTGGATGAGATGCTGCTCAAGACTCGAAATAGAAGTTACGTTATTGCCTACCGGTGGTTGACAACCGTGGTTTCACTTGGCGTGATTGCTCTTATGATCTTCGCAATCATCTATGACTCTTCGCCTGGCTCTGATGGGTTTAACTACCAGCTGAACCTCACTTGGCCTCAGGTGCAGGCCGTGTTCTGGTTCTATTTCGCTTACATGTTAATGCTCCCATCGATGGCAATGATTTCCCTAGAGCTCAAGCGCGATAGGTCGGCCGGCAAGCGATGACTTCTAGAGACAGTTTCCCCGATATCCTTCGTGGCTTTGCCCTACTGGGCATCGCCATGGTCAACGTTCAATATTTCGCTGTTGACACCGTTAGCGGCTTTGAGTCGGCTGACTTTACCTCTGGTGCTAACTCGGCCGCAGCCTTCATTGTGATGCTCTTGTTCCAGTCAAAGTTCTACCTGTTGTTTTCGTTCCTCTTTGGTTACTCCGCTCACTACGTAATGAAGGGTGAGCGGGCAAACCGCTCGCGCTGGGTGGGCAGGTCGGTCGGGCTAATTCTCTTTGGTGTTGTCCACTTCGTGTTCCTTTTCCACGGCGACATCTTGTTCCTGTATGGGGTCTTTGCGCTTCTGCTTTTGGCCTTCTACTTCCGACCCGATAAGTCGGTGAGGCGCTGGGCAAGAGGGATCTACATCTTCTCTGCCATCTTGTTCACCCTGCTTGCACTGTTAGTGACGGCCGGGGAGGCATTTCTGGCAAGCAAGGGAAAGACCCTGCCCGCTGACACCGCCGGCCTTGGCGGCCTAAACCAGGCGCTTGCTTCGGGTGGGTTCTTGGAGGCCGCTGTTGCCAGGTTTGAACTCTGGCTCACCTTCGCACCCCAGGGTTTCTTCCTGCAGGGGCCGCTTGTAATGGTCGCGTTTTTAGTCGGGGTCTTGGTTGCAAGAAAGAACGGTCTAGCCTCTGGAGCTAATCCCGCCTTGATGAGGCGCATGGCTTTGTGGGGTATTGCCATAGGACTTCCACTGCAGCTGGCCGCGGCAGCAATCTACATCTTCAACCTGCTTGCGGATCAATACAGTCTCGGTCTATCGCTTATCTCCTTGGCCATCAACTTCCTCACCGCACCGATTCTCTCTGCCGGTTATGTGGGAGTGCTGTGGCTAATCAGTGAAAGAGTGGGCGGCATTGCGCTGCTCTCGGCTGCAGGTAGGCACTCGCTGACTATCTACCTGTCCCAATCAGTTATCTTCTCCGTGCTGTTCTCGGCCTGGGGACTAGGCCTGTTTGCTCAGCTGGATGCCTGGCTCGTTGCCACAACCGCCTTCCTCACCTGGTTGGTGCTGAGCGTGCTGGCAATGGTCAACCTCAGGTTCTTCACCAGGGGACCCATGGAAACGCTGCTTACGAACTTCTCGAAGCTGTTTGTGAGAAAAGCGTGAACCTCGAGCAGCTTGGACTCATCGGAGTCTTTATCTTTGGCGCGATTCCTTGGTTTGAGGCCATTGGGGTAGTTCCGGGAGGCATTGTGGTCGGGCTGGATCCCGTCCTGACGGTGATAGCGGCAGCATCGGGCAACCTGATTACCATTGCCGCCTTTGCCTACGGCGGAGCCAAGATCAGGGCCTGGGTTATCAAACGGCGAGAGGAAAAAGGGAAGCAGCCCAAATCTGACCGCTGGGTTAAGGCCCAAAAGGCCTTTGACAAATACGGCATCTATGGCATGGCCCTACTTGGTCCACTCATCATTGGCACTCAGTTTGCTGCAGCCGCCTCGGTTGCAGCAGGGGTGAGACCGGCAAGGGTCACCCTGTTGATCTCGAGTGCGATGGTGCTATGGGCGATTGTGTTCGCATTCTTGACTACCTGGCTTGTGGATGTCGGGGGATTTGACACCTGGCTGGGACAAAACGACTAGTTCTCCACAGCTCTAATGTCTATACTTTTGTATAGATAGGAGATATCTGTTATGACTAAGCGGGTGACTAGAAAGGCTTTCAAGAATGGCGGCAGCTGGGCCGTCAGAATTCCAAAGGGCTGGCTCCCCGACGACGCTGAGTTTGACATGACTGTTCGTGAGGACGGCGTCCTAGAAATTCGACCCTTAGATCGCGATGAGCGGATGAAGAGACTGCTTGCACAGCTTGCCGAGGGTCCGGAGATTCCAGAGTCCGAGTTCCCTGTGCCAGATAGATCAGACTGGGTCGACCGGTTCGATTTCGAAGAAATGTTTAGAGACGAGGAGGAAAGCTAGTTGTATCTGCTTGACACCGACATCGCCATCTTCGCAATCAGGGGCAATAAAACTGTTTTGCAACGTCTCGGGAATCTGTTGTCGGGCCAATGGGCAATTTCAACTATCACAGCTTTCGAAATTCAAAAGGGTCTTGAGGCTCACCCAAACACACGATCAAGCGCTAAAGCCCAACTGTTCTTGGCAAATGTTGAACCCTTGATGTTCGATGCTGGAGCTGCTGCTCAGGCAGCCAAAGTCTTTCACGCGCTTAAGCAAATGGGGCGCACTATCGGGACAACTGACGAGTTGATTGCGGGCCATGCGCTAAGCATGCGAGCCACGTTGGTCACGAATAATCTCAAGCACTTCCAGCAGGTGCCCGGCCTGAAGGTAGAGGGCTGGCTCTAAGGCTGCAGCCTGTTTGGTCCCCTAAAGAGGAAGCTCGCCTCGCGAATGTTGGGTAGCTCGAGCATGAGCATCACGACTCGGGTTAGGCCCATTCCAAAACCACCGTGCGGAGGGACGCCATAGCGGAAGAAGTCCATGTAGAACTCAAGACCCTCGGGGTCAAGACCCTTGTCCTTGGCCTGAGCCTCCAGAACCTCAATCCTGTTCTCGCGCTGGGCACCGGTAGTGATTTCGGTTCCCTTCCAGATCAGGTCGTAGCTCTTGGTTAGCGCATCATTGTCTTCGTGGCGCATGTGATAGAAGGGCCTGATGTGCTTTGGGTAGTCGGTCAAAAAGACGAACTCGTGGCCTAGCTCCTCTTTTGCATACTGCGAGATCTGGCGCTCTCCCTCAGGGTCAAGGTCTCCATCGGTTCGCGGGACTTTATAGCCACGTTTTTCGATGATTTCATGAGCCTCGGCTAGTGGAATGCGAGGAAATGGAGTGCTCGGAATCTCGATGTCGATCTCGTAGAGCTCCTTGATTCTCTCCCCGTGCTTCTGTTTAACCGCAGTAATGGCCTTGACCATGAGCTCCTCCTGGAAGCTCATCACGTCCTCGTGGGAGTCAATCCAGCTCATCTCCATGTCGATGGAGACAAACTCGGTTGCGTGGCGGGAGGTGAAGGAGGGGTCTGCCCTGAAGACGGGTCCGATCTCGAAGACTCTGTTGAGACCAGCGCTCATAGCCATCTGCTTATAAAACTGCGGAGACTGGGCGAGGTAGGCGTGGCCCTCGAAGTACTCGAGCTTGAAAAGTTCAGCGTGAGACTCTGAGGGAGATGCCATCAGCTTCGGGGAGTGGATCTCGACAAAGTCGTTTGCCAGCCAGTGCTCTCTCCAAGCCTGCTCAATAGTCGTTTGAACCTGCATCATCAGGTTTAGCTCTGGCCTACGGAAGTCGATAAAGCGCCAGTCGAGCCTCTTGTCAATAGAGGTGTCCTCGGCAATTGGGCTGTCTGGTAGCGATGCTGAGACGACCTCAAGGCCTTCAAGCAAAATCTCAATACCGCCCAGCTTTACTCGCTCATCGTGCTTGAGCTGTCCCTTGACAATCACAAAGCTGCCGTGGGTAAGTGCGGACACCTGGTCGGCGAGAGAGTCCTCTTCGCTGGGGCGTGGATAGGTAACCTGAACGCTGCCGGACTCATCACGAATGATGATGAATTGGATCCGCTTCTGGTCCCTGAGGGTCTCTACCCAGCCACCGATTGTCACTGGACCATCCTGTTGGCTTTTCAGTTCGCTGATTTTTGAGCGATTGAGCATAGTTCTTGGGTCCTTTAGGGCTAGCTGGCGGATTTCAGCCAAGTTTAGCGAAGGTAAACTTGTTCTATGCCCGCCTCTCGCCTTCACTTCGTAAGACACGGTGAGGTGTTTAATCCGCGGGGACTGCTTTACGAACGCCTTGACGGTTTCCCGCTGAGCGATCTCGGACATGAGATGGCCCAGGCCGCGGCCGAGGAGCTGGCCGGGATGAATCGGGAAATCTCAAAGCTCTATGTCTCACCCCTTGAGAGAACAAGACAGTCAGCCGCACCGGTTGCAAATGAGTTTGGCCTGGAGCCAACAATCGAAGAGCGCATCATTGAGCCCTGGAACCGGCTTCGTGGCTACCCGTTAGGACCTAGGGCCCTGCTTGCAAAGCCCGCGTTGGCGATCCACCTATACAACCCATACCGTCCAAGCTGGGGCGAGCCGTTTCAGGAGATCGCCTCTCGGATGACCGGTGCTGCGCTAGCCGGCTGGGAGAGCGTCGACTCAGGGGATGTCGTGTTTGTCTCTCACCAGCTGCCCATCTGGATGACCTATCGCAGCGCTCAGGGCCTCAGCCTTCCCCACAACCCTAGAAACCGTCGCTGTTCGCTCTCCTCCATCACCTCTTTTGACGTGGTTGGCGGCAAGCTGGTCCCGGTTGACTATCGCGAACCCGGCCTCAGGCACGCGGGGCTGATCTAGTTGCGGAGATTTTTGCTTAGCGCACTGGTTGCTCTCATGCTCGCTGGCTGCGCGCAAGACCCACTAGCTGAGCAGTTTCGCTCTGGAGATAACAAGAACTACATCGCAGGCGATGGCACGGTGACGGAGTTTGCTATTGAGCAGCGGCCGACATTTGAACCATGGGAGGGGATCACCGAGAGCGGTGCGTTTCTCACCTCAGAATCGCTTGAGGGCTATGTCGTGGTTATGAACTGGTGGTATGCGGCTTGTGCTCCATGTCGAGCAGAGGCACCAGACCTTGCCGCACTGAGCGAAGAGTTCGCAGCTGAGGGTGTTCAATTTGTTGGGGTTAACGTCCGCGACACCGCGGAAACCGCGCTCGCCTTCGATAGGAACTTTGGCATCACCTTCCCATCGATAATCGACGCGCAGAGTGGCGGGGTCTCTTTAGCTTTCTCAGGTGTGGTGAGCCCGCAAGCGGTCCCCACGACACTGGTAATCGACAGAGAGGGCAGGGTCTCGGCAAGGATTCTGGGCCGAATCGATAAGTCAATTCTTCGTGAGCTGATAAACACGGTGAACCAGTGAGTCCCTCCGAGATTGCCCTATCGGGCTCAATGCTTCTGGCAGTTCCCATTGCGCTCTTGGCCGGCATTGTCACCTTCGCAAGCCCCTGTGTGCTGCCGCTGGTTCCCGGGTATCTCGGCTATGTCTCTGCAAATGTGAAGTCGAGGGCCGTTTTAGGAACAGCTTTGTTTGTTGCGGGCTTCACAGCGGTCTTTGTTTCTCTAGGTGTACTAGCTGGCTCGGCCGCATTCGTTTTCTTCACCCGGAACCTTTGGGTCCAGGTGGTGCTGGGAGTGCTGGTGATTCTGTTTGGGCTTGCCATGATTGGCCAGCTTGGCTTCTTCCAAAGGACTCTCAAGCTGCCGGTAACGCCGAAGACCGGTCTTATTGGTGCACCGCTTCTGGGCGTGGTTTTCGCCCTGGGTTGGACCCCTTGCATTGGGCCCACGCTGTCGGCGGTTTTGGTTTTAGCAAGCGACAGCGGGGACCCGCTTCGTGGTGGAATATTGGCTACCGTCTACTCCCTAGGCATCGGAGTGCCATTCCTTCTGCTCGCTGCAGGAATTGGCTGGGCCGCCAAGAGTGTTGAGCTGATAAAGCGCAATATCCGTAAGGTCAACATCTTCGGAGGCGTGCTGCTCATCGTATTGGGCACACTGATGGCAACCGGGCTTTGGTTGCAATTTACTAATTGGTTGCAGGTGGTGAACAGTGGCATCATCCTCCCGCTTTAGCCCGGTCTTTTGGGGTCGCTGGTTCTGGCGCCAGCTGACCTCGATGCGCACGGCGCTGTTTCTGCTGTTGCTGCTTGCTCTAGCGGCAATCCCCGGTTCTCTTTACCCACAAAGAAGCGCTGACCCCAATGGTGTCAGGCTCTACTACGACCAGCAGCCTGAGTTTGCAGCCCTGCTGGATTCGCTGCAGCTCTTTGATGTCTATACCTCGGTTTGGTTCTCAGCGATCTACATCCTGCTTTTTGTCTCGCTGGTTGGTTGCGTCTTGCCCAGGACCCAGGTCCATCTAAACGCTCTTCGCGCTAAGCCTGTTGAGACTCCAGAAAAGCTTGAGCGGATGCCTGCTTATCTCAGTGGTGTAGCTGAGGCTGATCAACTCGGCAGGGCCGAACAGGTGCTCAAAGCCAGAGGTTTCAGGGTTCGCAGGCTTGAGGACTCGGTGTCTGCCGAGAAGGGCTACCTCAAAGAGACCGGGAACCTGGTCTTTCACTACTCCCTTGTGCTGCTGCTGATTGCAGTTGGAGTGGGCGGAGGCTTCAGCTTCTCTGGGCAGCGAGTCTTGGTTGAGGGAGATACTTTTGTGAACAACCTCGCAAGCTACGATGCCTTTTCTCCAGGTCCGCTGTTTTTTGAGAACGAGCTGCAGCCCTTCTCTATGACCCTGGAGGACTTTGAGGTTGTCTATGACCTCAGAAACCCCGCCAACTTAGGCCAGCCGGTGGACTTTGTGGCAAATGTGACCCTCGATGACGGTCTAAGTAGCGCCAACTCGGACATTCGGGTCAACTTCCCTCTGGAGGCTCCGGGCGCGAATGTGTTTTTGACCGGAAACGGTTTTGCTCCGGTGGTAACCCTCTATGACGGGGTCGGAAACATCGCATTTTCCGGGCCGGTGGTCTTTCTGCCCCAGGACTCCAACATGACATCGCTTGGAGTAATCAAGGCCCCAGATGCGCTGCCCGAGCAGATTGGAATCATTGCGTTTTTCTATCCGACTGCTCAGGAGCTCGAGTCCGGGGCCTATGCGTCTATCTACCCGGACCCGATTGATCCGCTTTTGACCATGAACGTCTATTTGGGTGATCTTGGGCTCGATGCTGGAATACCGAGAAACGTTTATGCATTGGACATAACAGACCTTGATTTGATTGCCGGGCGAGACGGACCCAACCCGCCAATTGAGCTTCGGGTTGGCGAGACGGCCGAGCTTCCCGGCGGAGCGGGGTTCATCTCCTTCGATGGGCTGAAGCGATTTGCCTCCTTGGATGTCGCTTATAACCCGGGTGGTTTGTGGATCATGGTGTTTGCATTCACTGCTCTTGTGGCAATTGTGTTTTCGCTGAGTGTTCTCAGAAGACGGGTTTGGGTGCGTCAGGCAGCTGGCAAAATTGAATACGCAGCACTTGCCAGAGGCGATGACGAGGGCCTCGAAGAACTAATTGTTGATTTGCGCAAAGAGATTGAGGGTGACTAGTTGAACATTGTCTTAAATGAGCCACTGTCGCAAATCTCCCTGCTGTTCGTCTCTGCCGCGATGGGTCTCTTGGCCGTTGCTCTGTTGATGTTCGCGTTCCAGCTAGCGAGACTCAAAGACGATCCCACCGAGTCGCGCTTCGAGCGCTATGGCTTCTGGGTATTGGGCGCGGGAACCTTGGTCTTAGGTATTGGGGTATTGCTGCGCGGGGTTGCTGCTCAGCGCGTGCCATGGGCAAACATGTATGAGTTTGCAATCTCGGGCGCGCTGATGATTCTGACCATCTACCTGATCTCGCTCAGGGTCAGAGACGTTCGTTATGTGGCGACCTTTGTCACCGGGTTCGCGCTTGTCACCCTCTTCGCCGCGGTGAGCCTGTTCTATGTCGAGGTAAAGACTTTGATGCCGGCTCTGCAGAGCTACTGGCTGGTGATCCACGTGGTCGTGGCGATCATGGCAACCGGATTCTTTGCCATTGCCGCCGGTTTCCACATCTTCTACCTCATCAAGGCAGCCGGTGTTGGTCGCGCTCTGATGGACCGCTTTCCAGACCTGAGGCAGCTAGAGAGAGTCGCCTACCGCTTCAACATGGTCGGGTTTGTGGCTTGGAGCTTTA
>JADHKY010000009.1 GCA_016780945.1 Aquiluna sp.
TTCCTCTAGCGCGGGATCAAGTGTCGCAACCCTTGCCTTCACTGTCACCACGACAAAGCTCAAGGTGAACATGGTGTGAGCGATGATGACGGTAGGCAAACCCTTCTGCCAACCAAAGTCAAGAAACTGCGCTGCTAGTCCCGCTCCCATAACCACCTCAGGGGTTGCCAGGGGCAAGAACAGCAGCAGGTTGGTAGCGCTGCGGAAGCGGAAACGGTAGCGCACGAGTGCGATGGCGATCATTGTGCCCAAGATCGTCGCAACCACCGTCGCGCTCACAGCAACAATTACAGAGTTTCCAAACGCATCACAGACCTCCTGCTGGTTGCAAACATCCAGCCAGTTGTCCAGAGTGAAGCCGCGCCAAATAATGTTCGATTTGATCGAGTCATTAAAAGAAAAGACAAAGGTGTAGATGATTGGAATCGCCAAGAAGGCGAATGTGAGCGCCACGTAGGTGGGCAGCAGGTACTTGCCAAGTGAAAGCTTCACAGCAGGTCCTCCGTTCCACTCCTGCGGACGTAGGCGGAGACCAGAATCACAATTGCTGCCATTAGCAAGACCGAGAGCGCGGAGGCCGTTGGATAGTCCTGAATTCTCAAGAAGTTTGCCTCGACCACGTTGCCAATCATTGCCGTATCCGTACTGCCCAAAAAGTCTCGGCTGGCAACCACGTAATCGCCGCTAATTGGGATGAAGGTAAGCAGAGTGCCCGAGATGACTCCAGGCATCGAGAGGGGAAAGGTGATCTTGCGGAAGGTCGTGAAGGAGTTCGCGTAGAGGTCATGCCCAGCCTCCACCAGGCGCAAATCCAACCTGTCAAGGGAAGCGTAAATAGGCAGCGTCATGAACGGAATGAAGTTATAGACCAGGCCAAAAATAACGGCAAAGTCTGTGCCGATTATGTAGCTATCGGCACCCATCAAACCAATGTCTTTCAGGGTATTTAGAAGCCAGGAATCATTCGAGAAGATCTGCTTCCAAGCAAAGGTGCGAAGCAGCATCGAAATAAAGAACGGCGCAATAACCAGCGTGAGGAGCATGCCCTTCAACAGTGGGCGGTTCCTTGCGGTGACTCCGATGAAGTACGCGATGGGGTAGCTAATTGCCAGTGCGATAACAGTTGCAATTAGAGCAAAACTAAACGAACGGAAAATCTGCGGAGCGTATTGACCTAGGGCGTAGCCATAGTTGCCAATCTCAAGCGCTACGTCGTAGCGACCAATAACACCAGTGGCACTGGGAGCCTTGAGGGAGGTGAGAATTAGCGAGAAAAGCGGCGTTAGGAAGAATAGGCCCAGGTAGAAAAGACCGGGCAAAAGAAGATAGAGGGCAACGCGACCGGTCTTGGTGGGCTTTTGGCTTGCGACCGGTGCCTGCGGTCCTAAAGCTACGAATGCCACCTCTAGGCCCTACTCTGCGACTTCTTCTTCACCGGTTGGTAGATCTGCAAGCCCAAAGCTGTGCTCTACCTTCCAGCTGACCCAGACCTCGGCTCCCAGCTCAACCACTGGGGACTTTCCGATGTTCTGGGCGAATACCGTTATCTCGCCAACTTCCGGAATCTCGATTTGATACTGGTTGGAGACGCCGGTAAATCGGATGTCGGTGATGGTTCCAGGGCCCAGGGTATTTACAGCCGGATCACTTGCTGGCTTCTCGGGGTGGAAAGAAGTCTTTTCCGGGCGAACACCAATTGCGACTTTGCCCTTGGTTTTTTCAACCCTCGCTGCCGGAGCGGCAAGCCTGTTTCCCTTGAAGTTGATCGCGAGCTTTGCATCATCGGCTTCTGCAACCTCACCCACAAAAATATTTGACTGTCCCAAGAATTTTGCGACGAATGCCGTCTTGGGCCTGTCGTAGAGGGCCTCAGGCGCACCCATTTGCTCGATGTGACCGTGGTTCATCACAGCAACGGTGTCGGCCATGTCCATGGCCTCTTCCTGGTCGTGGGTGACGTGGAGGAACGTTAGACCCACCTCCATCTGAATCGCTTTGAGCTCAATCTGCATCTGCCTACGCAGCTTTAGATCAAGGGCACCCAGCGGCTCATCCAGAAGCAACAGAGCAGGTCTGTTCACGAGCGCACGAGCAAGCGCAACTCGCTGCTGCTGGCCTCCAGAAAGTTGCTGTGGCCTGCGGGCCGCCAGGTGCTGAAGCTCAACCATCTCAAGCGCAGCCTGAGCCTGTTGTTGGGGGTTATCAACCTTGCGCTGCTTAAGTCCAAACGCAACGTTCTCCTCCACACTCATGTGAGGGAAGAGTGCGTAGTTTTGGAAGACCGTGTTGACAGGCCTCTGGTGTGGCTTTTGGTCGGTGACATCGTTGCCGCCAATCAGGATTCGTCCCGCACTCGGAGTCTCGAGGCCGGCAATCATCCTCAGGGTCGTGGTCTTGCCACAACCCGATGGGCCAAGCAGCGCAAAGAATTCCCCGGCCGGAATCTTGAGGTCGAGGTCATCGACCGCAACAAAACCGGGGAACTCCTTGCGAATACTTTCTAGCTCGAGGTCTTGACCGCGAGCTACGAAGTCAGCGGACACTAAGCCCCTAGCAGTAGGTTCTGCCAAGCAGATGCAAAGCGCTGCTCTTCCTGCCCGGTGAGCGAGCGGAATGCCTTCGACCTAGACAGGGTGTCAGCGTTCGGGAAGATGAGCTGGTTCTCTGCTAGCTCCTCATCTACCTCGGCTGCGGCATCCTGCGCACCAACTACCGGGGTGATGTAGTTCACCCAAAGCGCTAGCTCGGCAGCATTTGCTGGGTCGTAGTAGAAGTTGATTAGCTCCTCAACGTTGCGCTTGTGAGTTGCTCCGTTGGGGGTAACGAACACATCGGCCCACAGCGTTGCGCCCGAGTCGGGGAAGATGAAGCCGAATGGCTCTGGGTCATCGTCGGTACCGGCCTCGTAGTTGATAACGGTGATATCACCTGACCACGCGGTGGAGGCAATGATGTTGCCGGTCGTTAGGTCATCGAGGTAGCTGTTGCCGCGAACGTTATAGATCTGTCCGGCATCAATCTGCTCCTTGATGGCATCCAGTGCCGCCATGAAGGCATCCTCGCTGAGGCTTGAGCTGGAGGTGATGTCGATGCCCTGGCTCAGCAGAACTAAGCCAACGGTGTCGCGCATCTCAGACAGAAGCCCTACGCGACCTTTAAGCTCTGCTGCCCAAAGGTCAGCCATTGAGCCTGGGGCGTCCTTGCCGGTTGCATCCTTGTAGGCCTGCTTGTTGTAACCAATGCCGGCGAAGCCTGCCTGCCATGGAATTGAGTAGATGCGGTCTGGGTCCTCGGCGGAACCTAGGTAGCTAGGCGCGATGTTTGCGACCTTGTTTGGCATGTTGTCGTTGTCATAGGTCTGCAGGTAGCCAAGGTTCTGGAGCCTGGATGCCATCCAACCGGTTGGGCAGGCTACGTCAGCGCCGATGTCGGCACCGAGCTCTAGCTGGTCCTTGACCTTCGCATACCAGGTGTCGTTGTCGTCGATCTCGATGCGGTAATCAACGCTGATTCCGCTCTCGGCCTGGAAACGCTCAAGTGTTGGGTAGTTGCCGTCGTCGTCCTCGTCCATGTAGGCAGGCCAGTTGTGCCAGATCAGCACCTTTTCTGAGTCGGAAACGTCGGTTGCTGCAACCTGGCCCTCGTCTGCTGGTGCGCAGGATGCAAGGGTAAGTGCGGCTGCCGTTCCACCAACTCCGGCCAGTGCCGCGCGCCTAGAAATCTGGTGATTCCTAGCCATCTGAACTAGGTCCCGCAGCATTGGGTCTTGCGGTAGTTCTCGCTTCATTGCTTCTCTCCTAAATCCGCATTTCGCGGCTTGTATTCATTCTCAGGCGCTTCGGTTGAATCCGAATTGCTCAAAGTTTGGCACAAATTCCTTCCAACGCCGTAAATGAAATCTAACTTTTACTTTCAGTCTCCGATGTAGTGCATTACGTGCTTGACGCGCGTGTAGTCCTCGAACCCGTAGGCCGAGAGATCTTTGCCATAACCGGAGTGCTTGAAGCCTCCGTGAGGCATCTCAGCTGCAAGTGGAATGTGGCAGTTAATCCAGACAGCACCAAAGTCCAGGTGCTTAGCAAAACGCATGGCCCTGGTGTGGTTGGTGGTCCAGACCGATGAGGCAAGTCCATACTTCACATCGTTTGCCCAGGTCAAAGCCTGCTCATCATCCTTGAACTTCTGGACGGTAAGCACCGGCCCAAAGATCTCCTGCTGGATGTGCTCGTCGTCCTGCTTGAAACCAGATAGGACTGTCGGCTCAAGGAAGTAGCCCTTACCGGAGAGCCTGTTGCCGCCCATTTCGACCTTGGCGTGGGCAGGCACTCGATCGATAAACCCTTGAACCCGCTCTAGCTGAGAAGAGTTGTTGACGGGACCAAACAGTACGTCGGGGTCGGATGGCATTCCGACCTTCGCGCTCGCCTTGACCTCGGCTAGAAGTGCTGCCATGAATGAGTCGTAGGCCTTCTCGTGAACCAGCAGCCTGGTGGCAGCTGTGCAGTCCTGGCCGGCGTTGAAGAATCCCGCAGCCACGATGCCCGCGGCCGCCTTCTCCATCTCGGCATCGTCAAAGACGATTACCGGTGCCTTGCCACCGAGCTCTAGGTGAACTCGCTTTAGATCCGAGGAGGCCGACTTCGCGACCTCCATACCAGCACGGACAGAGCCGGTGATGGAGACCATCTGCGGGATCGGGTTCTCTACCATCATTCGTCCGGTGTCGCGGTCGCCAGTGATGACGTTGAAGACTCCGGGAGGCAGGTGCTTGTTGGCAATCTCGGCCAAGAAAAGAGTTGAGGCGGGAGTGGTGTCCGAAGGCTTTAGAACAATCGTGTTACCAGCGGCAATCGCGGGTGCAAACTTCCAGACCGCCATGTTCAGCGGGTAATTCCACGGAGTTACCTGGCCGATGACGCCGATTGGCTCGCGCCTAATCGAGGAGGTGTGGTCAGCTGTGTACTCAGCTGTTGCCTTGCCCTCTAGGTTTCTAGCGGCGCCGGCAAAAAAGCGAATCTGGTCAACGGAAGGGACCATCTCGTAGTCGACGAGCGTTGCTCTTGGCTTACCGGTGTTTTCGCTCTCGAGGTCAGCCGCCTTGTCGGCATACTTCTCTAGCTCGTCCGCAATTCTGAATAGCGCTAGCTGGCGCTCAGCTGGTGTGACCTGGGACCAATCCTTGAAAGCCGCATGAGCCGTCTCAAATGCGTGATTTACGTCCTCTGCACCGGACACAGGTGCATGAGCGTATACCTCTTCGGTTGATGGGTTGATGACATCGCTCACCCCACTGGCAGCCGGGGTTACATACTTGCCACCAACGAAGTTCTGAAGCTTTCTTACTGACAACTGAATTCACTCCTCATTGAGATAGGTACCTTGATGCTAGACCCGCAATGGTCTACCCGACATTAAAAATGAAAAAGAGTGCCGATTTCGTAACTTATTTGTAAAAAAACTGCGGAATACCTATTTTCGGCCCTCGATTGGTGTGATACTCGACCCATGTCTAGGACGACGAGAACGCGGCAGTCGCAGCTCGACGAAATCTCAAAGCAGATCATCGAGCAGCTGCAGCACGACGGCCGGAAGTCCTATGCCGAGATTGGCAAGGTCGTGGGGCTTTCTGAGGCTGCTGTCAGGCAGCGGGTTCAGAAGCTAACGGACTCGGGTGTGATGCAGATCGTTGCCGTCACCGACCCGCTGCGTCTGGGCTTTTCTCGCCAAGCAATGATTGGCATTAAGTGCGTAGGCGATGTGACCGAGGTTGCCGAGGCACTTTCCACTCTGCCAGCGGTCGACTACGTCGTTCTCACCGCCGGAAGCTTCGACCTGATGGTCGAAGTCGTTTGTGAGGATGACGACCACCTGATTGCTCTTCTGAATCAAAGAATTAGGACGCTTCCTCAGGTAACCTCTGCAGAAACATTTGTCTACCTAAAGCTGCACAAGCAGTTTTACAACTGGGGAACCAGATAGGTCCCAAACAAAGTAAAGAAGTGATAATCGATGGCGATTTCAGAGAGCAGAAAAACTAACCCCTTGAAGGGGCTAATCGGCAGGGTTAAGCCCAAGCCGAAATCAAGCGCTGAACTCAAGCTCTATGAGGCGATGAAGGCCGGCAAGGAAGTTGGCGACAAGATGTGGCAGGAGGCCGCCAAGAAGCACTCTTGGTTGCACTTCACCCGTCACAGCCCCTACCAGAAGATCGACATGACGATCATCGAACGCGGCGAGGGTCACTACCTGATCGACTCCAAGGGTCGCAGGGTAATTGACGGCCTGTCAGGACTATTCACCTGCAACATAGGCCACGGCCGCCAGGAACTTGCGGATGCGGCACAGAAGCAGATGATGGAGCTGGACTTCATGCCGCTATGGTCCTATCACCACCCAAGGGCCATTGAGCTTTCTGAGAGATTGCTCTCCTACGCGCCCGAGGGCATGACGCGAATTTTCTTCACCACCGGCGGCACCGAGGGCGTCGAGTCGGCATGGAAGATCGCAAAGCAGTACTTCCGCATGACGGGCAAGCCACAGAAGCACAAGGTCATCTCCCGAATGACGGCCTATCACGGCACAAGTCACGGTGCTCTGTCGATCACCGGTATACCCGCCTTCAAGCAGATGTTCGAGCCACTGGTGCCATCGGCATTTAGGGTGCCGAACACCAACTACTACCGCGCGCCACACGAGTTTAAGAATGAGGACGAGTTCGGTTTGTGGGCTGCAAACCGCCTCGAAGAGGCAATTCTGTTTGAAGGTGCCGACACGGTCGCGGCCTTCTTTGTTGAGCCAATCCAGAACGCCGGTGGCTGCTTCACAGCCACCAAGGCCTACTTCCAAAGGATCAGGGAAATCTGCACCAAGTACGACGTGATTCTGGTGGCAGACGAGACCATCACCGGCTACGGCAGAACAGGTGAGATGTTTGGCTCACAGCGCTACGACATCCAGCCGGACATGATGGTGACCGCAAAGGCCATCACCTCAGGTGCTCAGCCGCTTGGCGCGCTATACCTAAAGGAGAAGTTCTTCACACCATTCGACGACGGGACAAAAACTCTCGCCCACGGCTACACCTTCGGAGGCCACCCGGTTGCGTGTGCGGTGGCGCTTGCCAACCTCGACATCTACGACAAAGAGAAGATTGTTGACAACGTCCGAAAGAACTCGCCGGTCTTCCGCAAGACTCTCGAGAAGCTCTATGACCTTCCGATTGTTGGCAATGTCCGCGGTGACGGTTACTTCTTTGCCGTCGAGATGGTGAAGAACAAGGAGACCAAGGAGACCCTGACCGGTCCCGAGGCAGAGAAGCTCCTGAGAGGCTTCCTCAACACCGCACTCTACGAGGCCGGGCTCTACTGCCGCGCCGATGACAGAGGAGACCCTGTAATCCAGCTTGCTCCCCCGCTAACTATCGGGCCCAAGGAGTTCGACGAGATAGAGCAGATCCTGCGCAAGGTTCTCTCTGAGGCTTGGAAGAGACTCAACTCCTAGACCGTGGATTTCTCCCAACTGAGTTTTTGGCACTCTCAAATTGCCGAGCTCACTCCAAGAGCCATCCCATCAGATGCTGGTCCATTTGATGTCGGCATAGCAGGCGCTGGGTTCAGCGGTCTCTGGACAGGTATCTACCTACTGAGAGCTAATCCCAACCTCAAGGTTGCCATTTTTGAGAAAGAAATAGCGGGGTTTGGAGCCTCTGGAAGAAACGGTGGTTGGTGCTCCGCGCTGTTCCCCTGGGCGCCTGACCAACTTGCAGAGAAATATGGCAAAGAGGCTGCTAAGCAGTTGCGCACTGCGATGGTGGACACTGTCCAGGAGGTTGGCAGGATAACCAAGGAGCTTGGGATCGACTGTGATTTTCAACTCTCGGGAACCCAATATCTAATTCGTTCGGAAGCTCAGCGCATCAAGGCAAAACATGAGCTTGCAGCTGCTGAAGAGTTAGGCGTAGATCAACTCAGAAAAGTCTCCCCCGAGCTGGCACCGCGTGCCACAAAGGTCTTGGGTAGCGTCTTTGATCCGGCATGTGCCTCGATTCAGCCTGCAAAGCTGGTCCGCGGGCTTGCAGAGAGTTTTGAAAAGCTCGGTGGCGTCATTTTCGAAAAAACTGAAGTCCTAGGGCTTTCCGAGGGTCGCATCAAAACCTCCCGCGGAGACTTCATGGCCGAATACGTGGTGGATGCGCTCGAAGGCTACCGATCCACCCTCAGGGGAAAAAGGCGTGACTCGATTCCGATCTACTCCCTGATGGTGGTCACGGAGGTTCTACCGGAGGAGCTCTTGAATGAGATGGGACTCGAACCAGGAATCACGTTTGCTGACTATCGGAACCTTGTCATTTACGGGCAACGAACCAAAGACAATCGCATCGCCTTCGGTGGCAGAGGCGCTCCATACCACTTCGGCTCGAGCATAAAGCCCGGCTATGACCGCAACGACAGGATTCATGACCAGATAGAAGGAGTGCTCTTGGATCTATTTCCTCAGCTAAGCACGGTCAAATTTGAGCAGCGTTGGGGAGGTGCCCTTGGGGTATCCAGGGATTGGATGGCTTCGGTGCGACTTGATCCCAAGTCCAAACTCGGGCAAGCAGGTGGCTATGTGGGAGACGGCGTTGGCACCAGCAACCTAGCCGGACGGACCATGGCGGATCTGATTCTTGGGCTTTCAACCCCACTAACCAAACTTTGCTGGGTCCAGCATCAATCTCCCAAGTGGGAGTTCGAACCCCTGCGGTTTATAGCTGCCAGAGGTGCGCTGCTTGGCGCTGACATCGCAGACCAAATTGAAGGTGTCACCGGCAAGAGATCTTTGATCTCAAAAATAATTGCCCGCCTAACCGGCAAGGGATAGAGACGTTATCCACAACCCAAAAGCGTGCTTGCCATCAAGTGTGTAACTTGTAGCCATGGAAGAAATCACCGCGAGAGAAGTGTTCACAACTGCACTCGGCACCCTCTCCGTCTGTGTTTCGAAGGGAAGAGTTGTAGAGGTGGGATTCGTAAGCGAGGCTCTACCAAGCTTTGCAGAGAGCAGCTCGGATGGCGCACTGGCTAAAGAAGCTGCCAACCAGCTGCGAGAGTACTTTGCGGGCAAGCGAGAAAGCTTTGATCTTCCGCTTCACTTTTCAGGTACAAAGTTTCAAGAGGAAATCTGGCAGGAGATAGCAAAGGTTCCCTTTGGCCAATGCGCCACCTACAAAGACCTTGCGATGAGAATCGGAAAGCCGCAGGCTGCCCGGGCTGTCGGAGGTGCCGTAGGAGCAAACCCAATAGGCATCATTGTCGGTTGCCACCGAATTCTCGGTTCTTCAGGAAAGCTCACCGGCTACTCCGGTGGCAGCGGAGTCCCAACCAAGAAAAAGCTACTTGAGCTTGAAGGGATCGCCTACAAGTGAACACCAGAGTTCACCCTGATGGCCTTGAGCGTTGCATCTGGGTAACGGACGACCAGATCTACATCGACTACCACGACACCGAGTGGGGAACCCCGACCAAGAATCAAAGATCACTCTTCGAGGGGATTTGCCTGGAGGGCTTTCAGGCAGGGCTGAGTTGGATAACCATCCTCAAAAGGCGCGAGGGTTTTCGACAGGTATTCGAAAACTTCGAACCGGAAAAAGTTTCCCGATTTGACGAAGACAAGGTGAGCGAGCTGCTTCAAGACGAGCGCATCATAAGAAACCGTGCAAAGGTGATCTCCGCAATCAATAACGCGAGAGTTGTCACAGACAATGCAATTGACCTGGTTGAGCTGATGTGGTCCCACGCTCCCAAGAAACCCCAGACACCCAAAAAGAACTTTGAATGGAAAGCAGCAAGCGAAGAGTCCGTTGCATTGAGTAAGACCCTGAAGAAACTCGGGTTCAGCTTTGTCGGTCCCACCACTATGTATGCGCTGATGCAATCAACGGGCATGGTTCAGGACCACGCCCCAGGCTGTTTTAGAAGGGTCTGAAAAAATCACCCCTCCCACTACATTGGTTTATTGGGAGAGCAAATGACAGCTGAAGAGTTCAATCGGGTTTATCGCGCCCACCTACCCGAAATAACCCGTTTCCTATCTCGCAGACTCCCGAGCGAGAGCGTGGAAGACATTGCCGGGGACCTATTCGAGATCGCCTGGAATAAGCGAAGTTCAATACGAGCGGGCGAGGAACTCCCATGGCTCTATAAAACAGCCAGATACCTAATTGCTAACCACCGAAGAAAACAGTCTGGGCGACTGGCAATAATCGAACGCCTCCGCGAACCTGTCGCAGCTCCTTCGGCCGAGTCCGTCGCCTTAGCTGATCTAGCAATGGCCGATGCCTGGCAGAAGTTGCCCGAGAAAGAGCGAGAGGCTCTCGCTCTATGGGCAATTGAAGGTCTTGAACCAAGTGACATAGCCAAAGTCCTAGGCCAGAGCGAGAATGCGATCAACATCAGGCTCTCCAGAGCGAAAAAGAATCTTTTGATGGCCTTTGAAAAAACTGGCGGAGAAACTACATAACCAGATTATGGAAGACAACGAACTTAGAAACCTCCTAAAGAAGGCCGATACCAAGGCCTCTCTCGAGCCGATGAACGAGACGGTAGTTGCCAAGGCAGCCATGACCCAGCGCAAAGCACCCATGTCCTATCGAGGCTTTAGGGCCCTTGTTGGTTCGCTAGGTGCTGCGGCACTGGTTGTGGGGATAACACTGCCCTCCGCCCTGCAACCGCAGCCACTTTTCGAGCTTGCCTCCTCCGGCAGCTCTGGCAGAGACAGCGCAATGGCAACACAGGAGTCCTCGGTTGCAGCAGACAGCGCCATGATTTGGCCTGGCTGGTTTGAATACAACTACATTGCCCAGGGCCTGGACACAGAAGGTAGCAGTGGGGAAATCTTCGAGGTTCGTAAAAAAGGCAACCCCACCCAGATCCTAAGAAACGTGGCGGCCGTCTTTGGCATCCAGGGCGAGCCTAAGCAGGATGACTGGTCAACAGCTGAGTACCCCAGCTACTCGATCTCGGGAGAGGACTTCTCAATTTCCATCTACTGGTCGGGACCCGGTGGCTGGTACTTCAGCCGCTGGAACCAGGACTACTTCCGCGGTTGCGCCGAACCTGTGATGGAGGAGCCCGTGGAGGGTGACGGTGAGACAGACTCCACAATGGACGAGTCCTACGTTTGCGAGGAAATCAAACCAGAGCCTGGCCTGATTCCGTCTGAACAGGAAATGCTGTCCCAAGCCGAGAGCCTCTTCAGCACACTCGGCGTCGACTTTGACCGAGCCCTTGCGAGAGTTTGGAGGGACGACTGGGGTGGCTCAGTATCAATGCCGATGATTCTTGATGGAAACGCAATCCCTCTTGAGAGCTACATCGGCTGGGGCTCCGACGGTGAAGTTTCCTATGCCTCCGGCTACAGCGTTGAAATCGTCTCCAGGGGTAACTTCGACACCATTTCTGCCACAGACGCTGTAGAGAGAATTAGCGACTGGCGCTGGTATGGCTCTGTGGCCTCAAGCTACTACGAGCAGTACTACGCAACCACTGCCGTGGCAGAGAGCGCGATCGAGCGCGATGCAGCGGCTAGCGGTGGTGAGGATTCAGCCAGCAGCGACGAGCCGATGCCAGTTGAGCCAGAACAGCCGACTGAGCCCGAGATTGTTGATGTATTCGTAAATCGTTCTGAGACAGCCCTGGCTGCAGCATATGACGGTAGCGGCAACATGTGGCTTGTTCCCGCTTACATTCTCCATAACGACCAGGGGTGGTTCGATGTGATCATTGCTGTTGAAGAAGGGGTGATTCAGCTCCCCGAGCCTTACGACATCATGCCCCTGAACGACACCGAGGAAATGATCATGCCCGAAGAGGGGAACTAGAAGCCGGCTGGAACCAGAAGTTCCACTTTTCCTTTACTCATTCTTGCCCCCAGACCAGCGGAGGCAGCAACCGATTCAACGTCTGAAATGCTCTTGAGGCCCCTAAGCAATGCAGCGCGAACAAATGCCCCCTTGGCCTTTTTGTTGAAGTGGTTCAGCGCTTTGCCGCTTTTTTCGTCCAGCACCTCAACAAACCAAGAGTCACGATCTGCGGGCACGGGGTTCAGCTCGAGATATGCCTTGGAGCGCATGTCCAAAACCTGTCCCAGCATTCGCGGCCACACTGCCTCATGGGCGGTTGGCCAAAGCTTTTTTAGGTTGACCCCTGGAAGCTTGGACCCGGCACTGAAGCGATAGTAGGGAATCTGCTCGGTCGCAGGCAACAGGCCAAAAAGCGCTGATTGAATGAAAACCTGCTCGGCGGCTCTCTTCCTCGCCTCCTCGCTCAGTGACTCGAAGTCGAGGGCATCAAACAATACGCCGGTGTAGCGGGAAATGGCTGGCATGGTTGCTGCCGTTAGAAGTTCCAGGTTCGCATCAATATCTGCGAGATTTCGAGCACCAAGCTTTAGGGCCTTAGCTGCCGCTTGTTTGTTTCCGCACAGCTTGACGAGCTTCCCAATTACGAGGTCTCTGGTGTCATCGAGTGCTGACCAAATGATTGCGGAGCGATCTATAGAAACGCCGGCGCCGCCGGGACGCTTGGTCTCCGACGGCGGAAGCAGGATAAGCATTTACTAGCTGACCAGTTGGGCATCCCGAACTACGACGGTAACCACGTCGGACTCCATGGACAAAAAGCCGCCCTCTTCGGTCTTAGCAACGACCTTGCCCGATGCGGAGGAGATGCGAATCTCTCCGGCAACCAGGACCGCAAGCATGGGCTCGTGACCGGCCAGCAGGCCAATCTCACCAACAGCTGTCTTGGCGACAAGCATGTCAGCCTTGCCCGACCAGATTTCTTTCTCGGCCGAGACTACGTTGACGGTGATTTGGTTTGCCACTAACCGAGGTCCTTCTTGATGCGTTCGTAAGCCTTCATGACGTCATCGATACCACCGCAGTTGAAGAAGGCCTGCTCTGGAACGTGGTCCAGCTCGCCATCTGCGATCATGCGGAAGCCTTCGACGGTGTCCTTGAGGGAAACGGTCGAACCCTCGATGCCGGTGAACTTGGTTGCCATGTAGGTGTTCTGGGAAAGGAACTGCTGGATCCTTCGTGCACGAGACACGGTGATCTTGTCTTCCTCGGAGAGCTCCTCAACACCCAAGATGGCGATGATCTCCTGGAGTTCCTTGTTCTTCTGCAGGATTGCCTTGACCCTAATCGCGGTGTCGTAGTGATCCTGTCCGATATAGGCAGGGTTCAAGATTCGCGAGGTCGAAGCAAGCGGGTCCACAGCTGGGTACAGACCCTTGGCAGCAATTTCACGGCTTAGCTCGGTAGTTGCGTCGAGGTGAGCGAATGTGGTTGCAGGTGCCGGGTCGGTGTAGTCATCCGCAGGCACGTAGATAGCCTGCAACGAGGTAATCGAGTGGCCCCTGGTCGAGGTGATGCGCTCCTGGAGCACACCCATCTCATCCGCAAGGTTCGGCTGGTATCCCACAGCAGATGGCATACGACCTAGCAGGGTCGAAACCTCAGAGCCTGCCTGGGTGAAACGGAAGATGTTGTCGATGAACAAAAGCACATCCTGGCCCTGCACATCGCGGAAGTACTCCGCCATGGTCAGCGCGGAAAGCGCTACGCGAAGTCGGGTTCCAGGTGGCTCATCCATCTGGCCGAAGACCAGTGCGGTCTTCTCCAGAACGCCGGCCTCCTTCATTTCCTCGATAAGGTCATTACCCTCACGAGTACGCTCCCCAACACCTGCGAATACCGACACACCATCGTGGTTCTCGGCTACTCGGTAGATCATCTCCTGAATCAGAACTGTCTTACCAACACCGGCTCCACCGAATAGGCCGATCTTTCCACCCTGCACATAAGGGGTCAGAAGGTCAATGACCTTGATGCCGGTCTCGAACATCTGAGTCTTGGACTCGAGCTGATCGAAGGCTGGTGGGGTGCGGTGGATTGGCCAGCGCTCCTTGATCTCAAGCTTGTCACCAGGCTCACCGTTCAGCACATCACCAAGGACGTTGAATACCTTGCCCTTGGTGACATCGCCAACTGGCACCGAAATCGGGGCTCCAGAGTCGTGAACTATGCCGCCGCGGACCAGACCATCGGTTGGCTTCAGCGCAATGGCACGAACCAGGTCGTCACCGAGGTGCTGGGCAACCTCAAGAGTCAGGGTGGACTTCTCCTTGCCCAGGACAATCTCTGTGGTCAGGGCGTTGTAGATCTCCGGGATGGAATCGTGCGGGAACTCGATGTCGACCACCGGTCCGGTAACGCGCGCGATGCGACCCGTTGCTGTCTTTGTGCTCTCGGCCATTGTGCTTTCTCTTTCTTAGTCCTCGGATACCGTGGATAGTGCGTCCGCACCACCCACAATCTCCGAAATCTGCTGGGTAATTTCTGCCTGACGGGCCTGGTTGGCCAGTCTGGTGTAGTTCAAAATCAACTTGTCGGCGTTATCGGTCGCACTCTTCATGGCCTTCTGCCTTGCAGCGTGCTCTGCTGCTGCCGACTGCAGCATGGTGTTGTAGACGATGTTCTCGATGTAGACAGGAAGTAGCGAATCCAAAACTGCCTCTGGCTCCGGCTCAAACTCGAACAGTGGGAAAACCTCGTTGTTGTCTTCCTCGTCAGCCTCAACAACCTCAAGAGGTAGCAACCTGGTTGAGTAGGGCTCTTGAACCATCATTGAGACAAACTTGTTGCCAACCAGATAGATCTCGTCGACTCCACCGTCTTCACTTGACTGCTTGAACTGCTCTAGGACAGCTGCCGCGACCTCTCGCGCAGTCTCAAACTGTGGTTGATCGGTGGAACCCTGCCACTGACGAACCGACTCCCTTTGACGGAACTTGAAATAGCCAACCGCCTTGCGACCAACGAGGTAGTAAACGACCTCCTGACCCTGGTCCATCAGGGTCTTGGTCAGCTGCTCGGACTCCTTGAGCACGCTCGAAGAAAATGCTCCAGCCAGACCGCGATCGGAAGTGAATATGACAACCGCGGAACGTATCGGGTTTTCTGCCTGAGTAGTAAGCGGGTGGTCAATGTCTGCGTGAGAGGAGACAGCCGAGACTGCCCTTGTTACAGCGCGGGCAAACGGGTTTGACGCTGCGACTCGCTGCTGGGCCTTCTGAATTCGGGATGCCGAAATCAGCTCCATTGCACGAGTTATCTTCTTGGTCGTCGTGGCAGATTTAATCCGCTGCCTATAGACCCGAAGTTGCGCTCCCATTTGCTTTTAGTCCTCTGCCTTACTTCTTTTTCTTCGACTTGACGATCTTTTCCTGAGCGACATCTTCCTCGGCTAGCGCCTCAACGTTTGTCTCATCAGGCTTTAGAAGTCCCTCACCGCTTGAAGTCTGGAAGGACTTCTTGAAGCTCTCGATTTGCTTCTCGAGCTCCTTGATGGTGTCGTCCTCAAGGTTGTTGGTCTCGCGAATGGTGGTCAGGACCTTGGACTTGCGACCTAGGTGGTCTAGGAACTCGCGCTCGAACTTGAGGATGTCCGCAACTGGGACATCATCTAGCTTGCCGGTGGTACCCGCCCAGATGGAAACGGTCTGCTCCTCGACTGGGTATGGAGAGTACTGAGGCTGCTTCAGAAGCTCGGTCAGCCTTGCACCACGCTCTAGCTGCTTCCTCGAAGCTGCGTCCAGGTCGGATGCGAACATCGCAAAGGCTTCTAGGGAGCGGTACTGAGCGAGCTCCAGCTTCAAAGTTCCGGAAACCTTCTTGATTCCCTTCACCTGCGCAGCTCCACCAACACGGGAAACCGAGATACCAACGTCAATAGCTGGTCGCTGGTTGGCGTTGAAGAGGTCGGACTGCAGGAAAATCTGACCGTCGGTGATTGAGATCACGTTGGTCGGGATGAAGGCAGAAACGTCGTTTGCCTTGGTCTCGATGATTGGAAGTCCGGTCATCGAACCAGCACCTAGGCCATCCGAGAGCTTTGCACAGCGCTCAAGAAGCCTGGAGTGAAGGTAGAAGACGTCGCCAGGGTAAGCCTCACGACCTGGAGGGCGACGAAGCAGCAGCGATACCGCACGGTAGGCCTCAGCCTGCTTGGAGAGGTCGTCAAAAATAATTAGCACGTGCTTGCCGCCATACATCCAGTGCTGCCCAATCGAGCTGCCGGTGTAAGGGGCTAGATACTTGAAGCCAGCAGGGTCAGACGCTGGAGAGGCCACGATGGTGGTGTACTCCATTGCTCCGGCCTCTTCGAGGGCTGCCTTAACACCTGCAATGGTGGAACCCTTCTGACCGATTGCGACGTAGATGCAGCGAACCTGCTTGTTGACGTCCCCGCTCTTCCAGTTCTCACGCTGGTTGATGATGGTGTCTACAGCAATCGCGGTCTTTCCGGTTTGGCGGTCACCGATGATGAGCTGACGCTGACCACGACCAACCGGGATCATGGCGTCAATTGCCTTGATACCTGTCTGAAGTGGCTCGTGAACACTCTTACGGTCCATAACACCAGGAGCCTGAAGCTCGAGGATGCGTGTGCCCTCAGACTTGATATCGCCGAGGCCATCGATTGGGCGGCCCAGCGGGTCGACCACGCGACCCATGAAACCATCGCCCACGGGAACGGAGAGAACCTCACCGGTGCGGTAGACCTCCATGCCCTCTTCAATGCTGGCAAACTCACCGAGGACTACGACACCGATTTCCCGCTCGTCCAGGTTCAGGGCCAGGCCGATGGTGCCATCTGCGAAACGCAGCAGCTCATTGGCCATTGCACTTGGTAGTCCCTCGACGTGGCAGATACCGTCAGCCGCATCGGTGACGTAGCCAACCTCTGCCTTGTCCGACTTACCCGGCTCGTAGGACGAAACGAAGTCCTTCAGGGCATCCCGAATCTCATTCGGGCTGATCTTGAGCTCTGACATTGCTTCCTCTTATTCCTTTACTTATTTCAGCTCAGCTGAGCTGCAATCTTGCGTTTACCAACTTTGTTAGAACGGTGCCATCAATGACCTCACCATTCACGGTGACGTGAACGCCACCAATAACCTCTTCGTCTACCTCGACGTTTAGCTGCAGCTCGCGGCCAAAGGCCTTAGCGAGTGCCTTACCCAGGCGCTCAAGCTGCTCAGCGGAGAGCTGCTTTGCAACCGTTATGTGGGCAACCGACTCACCGGCGAACTCCGCTAGCCAAAGCCCGTACTGCTCCATGACCTCAGCAAACCTCTTATAGCTGCGTGAATACACTGCCTGCCTAGCGAGCGCCAATGCCGCCTCTGAGACTTTTTTACCCAAGAGCTTTCCGACCAAGTCGGCCTTGCCCTCTTGCGAAGCTCTGGTCGATGAGAGCGCTAGCTCCAACTCGGCATCGTGTGAGCTGAGCTGCCCGATTTCAAAAAGCTCTGTTTGAAGAGAGTCAAGGTCCTTGCTCTGTGAGGCAACTGCGCGCACGCCAGCCTGCTCTAGCGCGGCAGCTATGTCCCGAGTTGCGCTCCAGCGCATCCCGGCTGCTGCCTTAGCCAGATTCTTGGCGGCATCCATCGCCCCGGCGAATACTGCATCGACTACCTTCTCCTTACTTGCCGCCTCGGCGGAAGGATCCGAAAGCATTGAGCGCAGCTGAGCGCTCTGCTGAATGGCATTGGAGATGGTGAAAAGCTCGCCAGCGAGCTTCAGGTCGATGCCGCTTAGCTTGTCCAGTTTCTCCTGGAGTGCTAGGCGTGACTGCCGGGTCGATGAGGCCATTTACTTGCTCGCCTTCTTACCCTCGAGCTCGCTGATGAAGTCGTCGACGACCTTGTTTGCAACCTTGTCGTCTTTGAGCTTCTCACCAACGATTTTTGAGGCCAGCTCAATTGCCAGTGCTCCGATCTCACCCTGCAGAGCCCTAGCGGCAGAATCACGTTCTGCAGACAGGGAGTTCTTGGTGCTCTCGGTAAGCCTCTCGGCATCCTGAGCGGCCTGCTCCTTGAGCTCTGCAAGAATCTGAGCACCCTCGCTTCTAGCATCCTCGCGGATACTGGAAGCCTCGCTGCGAAGCTTCTCCTGCTCAGCCATTACAAGAGCCGTGCGGTGCTCGGCAGCCTTCTGGGCTTCCTCGGCTTCCGCTAGGCGACCCTCAATTGCCTTGGCACGCTCGTCGAGCATGCTCTTGAACCCTGGCAGGACTTTGAGCCAGAAGAATGTGAGCAGAATCACGAAAATTACGGATGACCAGATGATGTCGTAGTCGGCCGGAATTAGCGGATTAGGTTGTTCACCACCCTCAGGCGCCGTCGCTGCAAGAATCTTGGTAATCATGCTTAGGCGAAGATGAATGGGGTTGCTAGACCAATCAGTGCAAGCGCCTCGGTAAAGGCGATACCTAGCCACATTGTCACCTGGAGGCGACCAGCTAGCTCAGGCTGACGGGCGATGGACTCGATGGTCTTAGAGACCACCAGACCTACACCAATTCCTGGACCGATTGCAGCGAGGCCGTAGCCCACGACTGCGATGTTGCCGGATAGTTCGGCGATGTTTACTGCGTCCACTTTATTTCCTTCCGTGGTTATTTAGTGTTCGTCTGCCAATGCCAACTGGATGTAGACAGTGGTCAGAAGTGTGAATACGTATGCCTGCAAGACAGACACCAAAATCTCAAAGAGGGTAAAGGCGAAACCAAACAGCAGGGTTCCTGCTCCGAAGAACTGGAAGATTCCTTCAGCCTGGAAAAAGAAGAAGTGAGTTGCGGAGAAACACAGCACCAGAAGAAGGTGACCGGCAACCATGTTCATCAATAGACGCAGGGCCAAGGTGACAGGCCTCAGGATGAACGTCGAAAGAAACTCAATGGGAGTTACGAGTGTGTAGAAGTAAACGGGAACTCCAGAGGGGAACAGAGCATTTTTGAAAAAGCCCATGCCATGGCGTTTGACTCCCGCATAGATAAACGTGACATATGCAGCTGCCGCCAGGACAAGCGGGATACCTATTACGGAGGTTCCGGCGATGTTCGCAAACGGAATGATGCCTGTGATGTTCATGCCAAGCACCATAAAGAAGATCGTCGTCAAAAGCGGCAGGAAGCGATCGCCGTCCTTTTCACCAAGCTGATCGTGGGCAATGGACTTTCGAACAAAGTTCAGCGCCATCTCTCCAAGAAGCTGGAAGCGACCTGGTACGACCTGGCCAGCCTTGACCGACTGATTGAACTTACGAGCCCACAGCCAGAACAGGACGATCAGCAAAACCATGACGATAAGGCGAATCATCATGATTCGGTTTATCGCAAAAGGGGTGCCCTCAAAGAGGAAGACCTCGGGGTAGAACTCGTAAATGGTTGGCGGGCTGAACTGGCCGTCTTCGGCCGCCAACTTCAGAGCAGTGAACAGGATAGTTCTCCCCTGTTAGGGCGACCTAGGCCGCACTTTACATGGTTTGGATTTCTCCAAGAGTTTACAAGACCAAGAGGGCCCAAACTGGCCCAATTCCGAAAAAGGCAGACTAATTTTCTACGGCCGGCAGTTTTGAGCTCAAGACCAGATATGAATCGATGGAAAGCCCTCCCAAAACCGATGCCACTGTCGCAAAAAAGAACATGGGGCCTGAGATGAACTCAGCTCCCTGCAGGCTGCCCAGCAGCACTGCAAACAACAAGATCTTTAGCAGCCAGCCACCCAAAACCAACCCATAGAAGCCATTTAGCGGCAGCTTGCTGCCAAAGCGAATGCTGAGAATCGTAAGCACCCCAAAGCTTGCCGAAACTGCCGCCGCAATTAGCGAAGAGTAGACACCTGGCAATCCATAAATGAAAAAGCCCAGCAGAGATCCCGCCAGTGCGATTAGCAATGCCAGGAGAATCGAGAGTTTGAGAGCGGTACTAAATAGTTCAGCGCTGTTTCGCTGCATCACGCCTCCTACGTTTTAGCCTGCGGGCAAACACCGGCCAGTAGGTGTGGACCAGAGCGAGAATCTGCCAGAAGCCAAAGATTATCAAGACTTGCCCTAGCTCTAGCCAGAAGAACAGCAACAAGCTCGTCGAAACAAGTGCCGTCCAGTGATAGAACACCAGCACTGCGCCTGCGTGGGAATGCCCAATGTCCTGCAGCTGGTGGTGGATATGTTCCTTGTCGGGAGCGAATGGAGACTTGCCTCTTCTTAGCCTGCGAACCACAGCTAGCAACAGGTCCAGCAGAGGCAAGACCAAAATGAAGACGGGCAGGGCAAGTGGGATCAAAGCGGGAAGAAGATCATTGCGGGTAACCGTTGCAGGATCAATTGACCCGGTTACTTGAATCGCACTCGCTGCCATCAGAAGCCCCAGCAGCATCGCTCCCGAGTCCCCCATGAAGATCTTGGCTGGACGCCAGTTATGAGGAAGAAAACCGAACACGAGGCCAAGAATGATTGCCGATAGCAAACCGGCCGTTGAGAAGTAGTTGGTCGGGGAGGTCTGCTGAGCAAGCAGGTAGGTGTAAATGAAGAAGGCAAAGGTGCCGATCGCAACCACCCCTGCAGCCAGGCCGTCTAGTCCGTCAATGAAGTTAACAGCGTTCATCACCAGCACAACCACAAACACCGTAATTGCCAGCGACACCCCGAAGCTTCCAACCGTTAGGCCACCGATTGGGAGCGAAACAATCTGTACTCCTGAGGAGGCGAGAATCCAAGCGGCGGCCATTTGGCCGCCCATCTTGGCAGTCCAGTCAAGCTCAATTAGGTCATCAAGCAAACCGATTACGACAATTAGCCCACCCGCTCCAATTAGCGCCCAGATCGGACCAGGATCAGTGAATATCGGCTCAAACCAGCCAAAGCTGCCAGCTGCGTAGAAGCCAGCAAAGAGGCCGATAAGCATGCCCAAGCCGCCAATTCGCGGGGTCGGAGACTTATGAACGTCACGATCGCGAATTGCGGGGGTTATGTTGTAGCGCTTAGCT
>JADHKY010000010.1 GCA_016780945.1 Aquiluna sp.
GAGCCAAAGCCGGAATTGGATCGCTTTATCAACGCAATGCTCGCGATTAGAGCCGAGGCCCAGAAGGTTGAGGACGGTGAGTGGCCGCGGGATAACAACCCACTGGTCAATGCTCCTCACACCGCTAACCACCTTGTGTCTGAGTGGGACCACCCCTACTCTCGCGAGGAGGCGGTCTTCCCGACCGATGCTCAGCGTAAGAGCAAGTACTGGCCACCAGTCAGAAGGATTGATGGCGCATTTGGGGATAGGAACCTGACCTGTACGTGTCCGCCTATTGAGAGTTTTGCCAAGAGCTAGCCACCCGGGTGAGCCCAACGGCGCAGCTCCAAAGGTCAGCTGCTTTCAACCAAGCGAACGTCTATGAAGGTAGCTGCGTCCTCTAGGTTGAGTTTGTCCTTCGCTACGCCCAAGGTCAGCTCAAGGCCCTCTTCAGTTGAGGCTTCAAACAAATAGCCGTTGATGTAAAGAAAAGCATTAACAAGAAGCCACGATGTTCTCTTGTTTCCATCAACCATTGGTTGATTCTTGATGACGGAGTGCATCAGTGCCGCAACCTTAAGAGACAAACTCGGATAAGCGTCCTCGCCAAATAGAGAAGTCCTTGGCCTAGCTAGGGCCGAGTCGAGAAGACCAAGGTCCTTTACGTGGAAACCGACTCGTGCAACCTGACTTAGCGCGTCCTCAAGCTCTAGGTACTGGGTCATGAGTCGGCCAGTCGGTCAAGAAGCTCCTTGTCTCTAACCAAGACCAAGTCGGTTATCTCTTTGATTTGCTTCGCCCGCTGAGCTTTGGCATCAAACGCTGTGATTGCGGCAATCACTGCCTGCTGCTTGGAACAGCCAAGCTGTTCAGCTATTCCTGCTACAAGCTTGTCTTGTGAGTCTGTGAGTCTAAGTGTCATGGCCATGATGCCAGCGGTATCAAAGTGATACCAAATGTCAATATTCCAAATCTGTGGATAACTGGCTATTTGAGCAGCTTGCGGAAAACCTAGCGAGGAGCCAGCAGTTCGTATGCTGCCTCTAACTCAGGGGACAGGTCTCTGTCCGGCCCCATTCCTGGAACTCGTTCCCTAAGAATTGCAATCAATTCGCCAGTCACCGGGGCAGGCTTGTGTTCCCTGAGCTCGACGGCTCTTGCCGCGGTCACGAGTTCTATTGCGAGGATCCGACGAAGGTTGTCGACGGCCTTCCTTAGCTTCCGACCCGCATGCCAACCCATTGAAACGTGATCCTCCTGCATGGCACTCGATGGAATCGAGTCGACGCTGGCTGGACTTGCAAGTCGCTTGTTCTCACTCACCATCGCGGCTTGGGTGTATTGCGCGATCATCAAACCCGAGTCGACTCCGGCGTCGTGAGCGAGGAAGTGAGGCAGTCCGCGGTTTCTAGAGACATCCAAGAAGCGATCCGTCCTGCGCTCAGAGATTGAACCAACATCAGCAACCGCAATTGCCAAAAAGTCCAGCACCATCGCAACCGGGGCTCCATGGAAGTTGCCATTTGATGTGACCTCGCCACTTTGCAATACAACCGGATTGTCGATGATTGCAGCTAATTCTCTAGTTGCAACGAGCTTGGCGTGAGTAACGGTGTCCCTTGCAGCACCTGCAACCTGGGGTGAACAACGCAGTGAGTAGGCATCTTGCACCACACCATCACCGTGACGATGAGAAGAAACAATCTCGCTGCCCTTAAGAGCGGTAAACATATTTGCCGCACTGATTGCCTGGCCCGGATGGGGTCGAAGTGGTTCGTGGAGCTCTGGCCTAAAGACCTGATCGGTTCCCATCTGTCCCTCAACACTCATGGCGGCGATGACATCCGCCTGGTCTAGAAGCAGTTCTAGATCAGAGATGGCCATTATGAGCATGCCCAACATGCCATCGGTGCCATTGATGAGCGCGAGGCCCTCTTTTTCCTGTAGTTCAACGGGGGAGATTCCGGCTGCTGAAAGCAGCTCTGGGACAGGCTTCTCGGCACCGTCGGGACCAAAGGCCCGACCCTCGCCCATCAAGACCATGGCGCAGTGGGCAAGCGGAGCTAGATCTCCGGAGCAACCCAGGGAGCCATATTCAAGAACTCTGGGTGTGATACCAGCATTCAGAATGGCGGCGTAGGTCTGAGCGACTACTGGCCGAACACCGGTTTGGCCAGAGCACATCGTCTTTAGCCTCAGAGCCATCAGGGCTCTAACCACCTCGCGCTCTATTGGCTCTCCCATCCCGGCAGCATGGGAACGAATAAGTGACTTCTGCAACTGAACCCTGTCGCCTGCTGGGATGTGCCTTTGCGCCAAAGCACCGAAGCCGGTGGAGATGCCATAAACAGGTGTCTCGGCTTGAGCAAGCCGCTCGATGTGCTCGCGAGTTGCAGCCATAGCCGCCAGAGACTCTGCGGAGATCTCAACCTCGGCACCCTTTCGTGCAATCGCAATCACATCGGCAAAGGTCATGCCTGATGTTGAGATAACTACCTTCATTTGTTCCTCTCGAAAACCTGTTTCCCTGCTACAAAAGTCTTTTCCACAAGCTGCACTCCTGGGCGATATGCCAAGTGAATGTGATTTGGTGCATCTAGAACTGCAAAGTCGGCTGATGCACCAAACTCCAAGGTGCCCCTGTCATTGCGCAGTGCCCTCGCGCCACCTCGCGTGGCAGCCCAAAGGGCTTGGTCTGGAGTCAAGCCCATTTCCCGGACGGCAACCGCAATACAGAAAGGCATTGATGTAGTGAACGAAGAACCCGGATTGCAGTCAGTTGCAAGAGCAACCGTGACACCTGCTGCAACCAATCTTCTGGCATCGGGGTAAGGGCTTCTGGTTGAGAACTCAGCTCCTGGAACCAATGTGACAACCGTGTTTGACCCAGAGAGAAGGGTGATGTCCTCTGGGCTCAGATGGGTGCAGTGATCTACTGAAGCGCAGTCGAGCTCGACTGCCAAGCCAATTGCTCCGAGATTCTCAAGCTGGCTGGCATGCATGCGGGGTTTGAGTCCAGCGGCTATGCCGGCCGAGAGAATCTCTCGAGCCTCTTCAACGCTGAAAGCTCCGCGATCACAGAAAACATCCACCCACTTTGCATGAGGTGTGCATGCTGCAAGCATCTCGCCCAC
The DNA here is from genome assembly GCA_016780945.1 of Aquiluna sp. Taxonomy (GTDB): domain Bacteria; phylum Actinomycetota; class Actinomycetes; order Actinomycetales; family Microbacteriaceae; genus Aquiluna. The sequence continues at coordinate 3,117 of JADHKY010000010.1, forward strand.
CACGAGCTGGATATACTCCTGGCGCTCAATCCCCTCAGGTACAACGTGGGCCCCAAGGAAAGTCACGTCCTCTGTGAACTCTCTCGAGATCTTTAGGCTTCTAGCCTCGGTCTCAACATCTAGTCCGTAACCACTCTTGATTTCAAAGTGGGTGATGCCGCTGGAGTAAAACTCCTGGACCAACCGCTCCGCATTCTTGCGAAGCTCCTGGTCGCTGGCTGCCCTGGTTGCTTTGACGGTAGTGCGAATCCCTCCGGAGGCATAGGGCTGACCCGCCATGCGGTGGGCAAACTCCTCGCTGCGCTCCCCACCAAACATTAGGTGAGAGTGTGAGTCGACAAAGCCTGGAATCACCGTCTTACCAGCCAGTGAAACCACTTCATCGGCAGCCGGTGCCGCGGAGGTTTTGCCGAACCATGCAATCTTGGAGTCCTCTACCAGCATTGCGGCATCTTCAATCACCTCAAGATGCCCGAATGCCTCGCCGGTTCTAACCAGCGAGGCGATGTCGGTGAAAAGAGTGCTCACTATTCGGTGTCCAGCATTGGGACGTGAACATGCTTCTGACGAGCAACACTTTGGGCTTCTGGGTAGCCTGCGTCAGAGTGACGGATAACACCCATGCCAGGGTCATTAGTCAAAACTCGCTGCAGCTTCTGAGCTGCAAGCTCGGTGCCATCAGCAACGGAGACCTGGCCCGCATGGATGGATCTGCCCATACCAACCCCACCACCGTGGTGAATGGAAACCCATGATGCACCGGAGGCAATGTTGATCATGGCATTAAGAAGAGGCCAGTCTGCAATTGCATCTGAGCCATCCAGCATTGCTTCCGACTCTCGATACGGCGATGCCACACTGCCGCAGTCGAGGTGATCGCGACCGATCACGATCGGTGCGGAGACCTCACCCTTTTTGACCAGGTCGTTGAATACTGCTCCGGCCTTGTCGCGCTCGCCATAGCCGAGCCAGCAGATTCTGGCGGGCAGGCCCTGGAACTCAACGCGGTCCTGAGCCATTGTGATCCAGCGCCTGAGGTGCTCGTTCTCAGGAAAGAGATCCAAGATTGCCTGGTCGGTGCGGTAGATGTCCTTCGGGTCACCAGATAGCGCCACCCACCTAAACGGACCCTTGCCCTCACAGAACAACGGGCGAATGTAGGCAGGGATGAAACCCGGAAACTTGAAGGCGTCTGAGAAGCCACCTTGGCGAGCCTCGTCTCGGATTGAGTTGCCATAGTCAAAGACCTCAGCACCCTTTGCCATAAACCCAACCATTGCCTCAACGTGCTTGGCCATTGACTCCTTGGCCCTAAGCGAGAATTCTTCTGGATCGCTCTCAGCGTAGGCGCGAGACTCCTCGATGCTGATGCCCTCTGGAATGTAATAGAGGGGATCGTGAGCACTGGTCTGGTCGGTCACGATATCGATTGGAGCATCTCGCTTTAGGAGCTCTGCGAAGACGGTAGCGGCATTGCCAACCACTCCTACCGAGATGGCCTTGCGCTCATTCTTGTATCTCACTGCTCGCTCGATGGCGTCATCCAGATTGTCCGCTAGCTCGTCCAAATATCTGGTCTCGATGCGCTTGCGCAATCGAGACTCATCGATATCAACAATGAGGCAGGTGCCCTCGTTCATAGTGACAGCTAGTGGCTGAGCTCCCCCCATGCCACCACACCCACCAGTCAAAGTCAGTGTCCCGGCCAGGGTTCCGTTGAAGCGCTTTTGCGCAACCGCTGCGAAGGTCTCGTAAGTGCCCTGCAGGATTCCCTGGGTGCCGATGTAAATCCACGAGCCCGCGGTCATCTGGCCATACATAGTCAGGCCAAGGTTTTCCAGCCTTCGAAACTCCGGCCAGTTGGCCCAATCTCCAACCAGGTTGGAGTTTGCGAGCAAAACTCTTGGAGCCCACTCGTGGGTTTGGAAGACACCGACCGGCTTACCCGACTGCACCAGCATGGTTTCGTCGTTCTTCAAATGCGTAAGGGTGTGCACCATCGCATCAAACGATTTCCAGTTTCTGGCTGCCTTTCCGTTGCCCCCGTAAACGATCAGTTCCTCGGGGTGCTCTGCCACCGAAGGGTCAAGGTTGTTGTGAAGCATTCGAAGGGCGGCCTCTTGTTGCCAGCCCTGAGCAGTCAGTTGAGATCCGGTTGCTGCCTTTAGTAAACGCGTCGTTGCTGTCATGACCCAATTTCACATCCAGATCAGAGCGCAAACAATAAGGTTTCTCTGGCTTGTGTCTGAGATTTCAGACAAACTGTAGACATGTCAAAAGTGCCGGCAGCTACCAGAACACTGGCACTGTTGCGAGCCATGGCGGAGATCGGCCAACCAACCACAGCAGACCGGCTCGCCAAGCGACTCTCGATTCCCAGATCATCCTGTTACCAACTGCTCGAGGCCCTCGAAGAACAGGGTTTCGCCATTCATTACCCCGAGGAGAGGCGCTGGGGCCTCGGGCTCGCGGCCTGGGAATTGGGTAGCGCCTATCAAAGGCACGAACCTATCGAGCGGCTAGCCAGGCCTGCACTCAGCAAATTGGTCTCGGAGTTGAGTAAAACGACCAGCGTGGTTGGCCACCTCGCAATCCTGGATGGCTCCGATGTCCTCTACCTACTTGAAGAGCGCCCAGCCCGCTCGCTGAAACTGGTGACCGACATAGGAGTTCGACTGCCGGCACACCTAACCGCCTCCGGCAGAGCGATGCTGCAGCACCTCGACAGAAAACAACTTGCCGCCTCATTTAGAGGTCGGGAACTAGCCACTCGCACTCAACTCGGCCCAAAGACACTCTCAGATCTAGAGCAACTGCTGGGCAAAGAGAGAACTCGGGGCTTCTCCCTGGAGATTGATGAGGTGACGATGGGCTACGCATCTGTGGGGGTTGCCATTCTGGACAACCTCAAGCATCCACTTGCAGCCATTGCAATCACGCTGCAGTCAAACCAGCTGGAAAAGCTACAGTTGTCTCAGCTAGCGATGCTGCTCGAAAAGGCAGCATCAGACCTCTCGAGAAAGTTTGGGCACCATGGCTGAAGATGCCAAATGGCCAAGAGCACACTCACTTATTTCAACCAAAGAGTCAGCTGTTGGCCTTATCGACATCCCCGCCCACATCACCTCCATCAGCGCAACAGACGCTCACCTGACCCCAGCAGCCATTCGCGAGGCACTGAAGCGCTACTCCACCTTCAGCTACGCGACCTATGAAGAAATCACCACCGCACTTCAAGATCTTGGGGCGATTGAGGACCCGAACTCAAATGAGCAAAGAACCATCGAGACAATCGCGAGCGCCGAAAAGGCGCTCACTATCGCTCTTGGTGGCGACAACTCGATCACTTATGCCGCAGCACTAGGAGTCTTTGGTGAGGACATCGCAAACGCAGGGCTCATAACCTTTGATGCCCATCACGATCTTCGTGATGGCATCTCGAATGGCTCCCCGGTCCGAAGACTCATTGAGGCAGGGCTAAACCCAAAGCACATTGTGCAGGTTGGAATCAATGACTTCTCCAATTCCTATGAGTATGCAAAGTTAGCCAAGGATCTTGGCATCTCTGTGATCTCTCGTTCGACCTTGGAACTCATCGGCATTCAGGAAGCCTGCAACCTAGCGCTTGGTGTTGCTGCGGGGCCCGGTGGCAAGGTGTTCGTGGATCTAGATGTCGATGTTTGCGATAGGTCTTTCGTTCCAGCCTGTCCGGCTGCTGCACCCGGTGGAATTAGCGCCTACCAGCTACGCCAGGCAGCGCGGTTACTTGCTGGCCACCGACAGGTGCGCGGCATGGACATTACCGAAATAGATGCCACCAAGGACAGTGATGACGAGCGGACTGTGAGGCTGGGAGCACTGCTGGTTCTGGAGATGCTCAGCGGATTCCAGCTTCGCTCCTAAAGCGTTGCGTTTTTCCTTGCTTGTCCGACTCAGAATCTGTTTCTACGCATGGTTCTGCAAGTCTGAGAATAGAGAGTCGAACGCTCACTAAACTGGAGGGATTCACGCAGTGCGGCGCGATAAACAATCCATCCCGAAACTGGAAACCCAGCAAACCGAAGGGGACAAGTGCCAAAGATCATCGTCGAGATCATGCCCAAGCAGGATCTTCTAGACCCTCAGGGCAAGGCCGTAGCGAACGCCCTGACAAGAATGGGCAACAAGGACATCTCCGGCGTAAGAATCGGCAAGCGCATCGAGCTTCACTTCGACAGAGAAGTTACCGACAAAGACCTCGAAGATGCCAAGAAGCAGGCCAAAGAGTTTTTATCAAACGACGTCATTGAGGACGTGGTAGCGGTAACGGTAGAGAACTAATGCGCATAGGCGTCATTACCTACCCCGGAACCCTAGACGACCGCGATGCCGAGCGGGCCATCCGGCTAGCAGGCGGAACCCCGGTCCCCCTCTGGCACGCTGACGACGACCTCAAAAAGGTAGACGCGGTCGTCCTCCCCGGAGGCTTCTCCTATGGCGACTACCTCCGCTGCGGAGCAATCGCTGCCAAAGCCCCCGCAACCAAAGAGGTAATCAAGAAAGCCCAGCAGGGCCTGCCCGTGCTGGGCATCTGCAACGGCTTCCAGGTGCTCGTTGAGTCTCACCTCCTCCCCGGAGGACTGATTAGAAACGAACACCAGCACTTCATCTGCAGGGACCAAAAACTCAAGGTAGAGAACAACCAAACCGCATGGACCAACCTCTTCGAAAAAGACGAGGAGATCACCATTCCTCTAAAGAACGGCGAGGGCGGCTACATAGCAACCCAGGACACCCTCAAGATGCTCGAGGAAGAGAACAGGGTCGTCTTCCGCTACCTAGAGATAAACCCCAACGGCTCCATGAACGACATTGCAGGACTAACCAATGAGCGCGGCAACGTAGTTGGCCTCATGCCACACCCAGAGCACGCCGTCGAGCCCGGCTTTGGCCCAGACACCCCCGTTGCAACCAGAAGCGGCATCGACGGCCTGAAGTTCTTCCAAAGCGCGCTGAAGGCTTTGGTGAATAGCTGATGCTAAAGAAGAAGAAATCACCATCGGGCGTCGATACCGTAGAGAACGCACAACAAGAACCAGACAAAGAGCAGCCCTGGAAAGAACTCGGCCTCAAAGAGGACGAGTACCAAAGCATCAGAGAGATCCTTGGCCGCAGGCCAACATCTTCTGAGCTTGCGATGTATTCGGTGATGTGGTCTGAGCACTGCAGCTACAAGTCCTCCAAGATCTACCTCCGCCAGTTTGGCGAGAAGGTAACCGACGAGATGAAAAAGCACCTCATGGTGGGCATGGGCGAAAACGCAGGTGTTGTAGACATTGGCGAGGGACTAGCGGTTACCTTCAAGGTCGAAAGCCACAACCACCCGTCATACATTGAACCCTTCCAGGGAGCAGCAACCGGTGTTGGCGGCATCGTGAGAGACATCTTGTCTATGGGCGCAAGACCGGTTGCGGTCATGGACCAGCTCCGCTTCGGAGCACCCCAAGATCCCGACACCGCTCGTGTTGTCCACGGCGTAGTGGATGGCATTAGCTTCTATGGCAACTGCCTAGGGCTTCCAAACATCGGTGGCGAGACTGTCTTTGACAAGGTCTACCAAGGCAACCCCCTAGTAAATGCCCTCTCGATTGGCTCCCTGAAGCACGAAGACCTCAAGCTCGCCAAGGCAACCAATGCCGGCGACCTGGTAATTCTCTTTGGCGCAAGAACCGGAGCCGACGGCATTGGAGGCGTGAGCGTACTTGCCTCCGAGACCTTTGGTGACGAGGGCCCAACCAAGCGACCAGCAGTCCAGGTAGGAGACCCATTTGCCGAGAAGGTGCTCATCGAGTGCTGCCTGGAGCTCTTCCAGGCGGGAGTGGTTGCTGGCATCCAGGACCTAGGTGGTGCCGGCATCTCGTGTGCAACCAGTGAGCTTGCCTCAAACGGCAACATGGGCATGCGGGTGCAGCTAAAGAGTGTCCTGCTCAGAGACGAGAGCCTCACCCCCGAAGAGATCTTGATGAGCGAAAGCCAAGAGCGCATGTGTGCGATTGTGCCCAAGAAGCACCTCAAAGACTTCGAAAAAATAGTCAACAAGTGGGAGGTCGAGTACTCAGTACTTGGTGAGGTCATAAACGAGGACCGCCTCTACATCGACTGGGGCCACGAAGAGATTGTCAATGTGCCCCCAAGAACGGTTGCCCACGATGGACCGGTCTATGACAGACCCGTCGAATACCCCAAATACCAAGATGCCCTAAACGCAGACTCCTCTAGCAAACTAAAGAGAGCTGAGAACTCCACCGAGATTGCCACCCAGCTCATGGAGCTCATCTCCAGCCCCAACCACGCAGACAAGTCCTGGATCACAGCCCAATATGACAAGTACGTCATGGGCAACACAGCACTTGCCATGCCAGACGATGGCGGCATGATCCGCATCAGCGAGGAAACAGGTCTGGGTGTTGCCCTAGCGACAGATGCCAATGGCAAGTACTGCTACCTAGACCCCTACGAGGGAGCTAGGCAAGCATTAGCCGAGGCCTATAGAAACGTAGCCGTCACTGGAGCAGTCCCAAGAGCCGTCACCAACTGCCTCAACTTTGGTTCCCCGGAGAACCCAGAGGTGATGTGGCAGTTCAAGCAAGCAACGGCTGGTTTGGCAGATGGCTGCCAAGAGCTAGGTATTCCGGTAACTGGCGGCAACGTAAGTTTCTATAACCAAACCGGCGACACTGCCATCTACCCAACCCCAGTAGTAGGCGTTCTGGGAGTGATAGATGATGTTGCCAGGAGAATCCCCTCGGGTTGGCAAGACGATGGCAACAACATCTATCTCCTTGGAACCACCTATGACGAACTAGATGGTTCGGCATGGGCAAAAGACCTTCACGATCACCTCGGGGGAAGGCCTCCGAAGGTAGACCTCAAGAAAGAGAAAGAGCTTGCGGACCTCCTGCATGGCGCTGCAATGCAAGGCCTCATCGAAGCAGCACACGATATCTCTGAGGGCGGCCTGGGTATTGCAATCTTGGAGGCAAGCCTGAGGTTCAACGTTGGAGCAAGGCTCTGGCTCACAGAGCTCATGGAAAGAGACAACCTGGATCTCACAGCAGCGATGTTCTCTGAGTCACAGGCCAGAGTCATTGTCTCTGTTGGCAGAGAAGACGATGTTAAGTTCCAAGCTCTGTGCGAAGCAAGAGGTGTTCCAGTTCTCAGAATTGGCGTCACAGACAAAGAGAACCAGGCTGTAGATATTCAGGGTGTAGCGAAGCTAGAGCTTGAGGGTATTAGGGGTGCCTGGGTTGGGGTATTGGCGGGGTTGTACTAGAGCTGCTCTGATGAAAAGGCATAAAAGTGTCACTCCCCCTCTATAGCTTCTTAGTCATGACAAACATGAAGTTTCCTCAGCCTCCGGTTCACGTGTACAGGGAGACAAAGGCACAGGTTGTTGCCTACAACACAGGTGTTGTTCTCAGGATCATCTGGGAGGTTTCAAAGCCAATCTTGAAGTGGGCATTGGTTATTTCCCTAGGGCTGCTTGCAGCAACCTTCTACTTCATTTGGCAGCTTGTCTTTGGAACCATGAAGAAATAAGCCTGGAGGGGTCCGGTATCTCCTTTCTGTTCGGTTGGTATCCCTTTGTCTGCCGGACCCCTCCTTTTCTCAGTTGTCCCTGAGGGCAAATCGTCCTAGGGTGGAAAATCCGAACGGGGGGTTCGATGAAGAGATTTGCTGCCATTGCATCTTCAATGCTGCTAGTCATTTCCTTTGCCACTCCCGCCCAATCCGCAGGGGTGAAGTACTCGGTCTATCAAAAGACTCTGTCTGCCTTTAGCTCGACTGCAACAACTCTCACCAGCCAACAGAGGGCTCAAGTGAAGGCTGCTGTCGAGGCTAACCCGGCTGCCGAGAAGTTCATTTGCACAGGCATTAGGTATTACTCGCAGCCCATGAGTGTGAACATCATGGTTAGAAAGCGAGCAAAGGCAGCTTGTGAATACGCAAAGCAGCTAAACCCAAACCTCTCCACCTGGTTCCAGAACAAGCCCACTCAGGCGAGGAGCTATGCGGGGAAGGTTTTGCTGACAATCAAGAACCCTGCTCCCGAGGAAGTTGCTTCGCCATTCTCCGTGGAGCCTTGCAAGATTCCTGACGGTCGACCTGTCGATCAACAAACACTTAGGCCAGGCAACAAATACCTGGGTAGTTATGGGATGTCAAATGTCGGATTCCCTCTCTCTCCTGACCTCTTTCCTGTAACTGGAGAGGTGAATTTCATAGTTGTGCCAGTTTCTTTCTCAGACCTGCCCGGTGATCCAGAAAATATAGGTGAGTACCTGAAACAACAGACTGACAAGATGACTGAATGGAGTGAGTTCTGGTCACAGGGAAAGGCGCGGTACACCTTCCAGGTGCTAGAAAACTGGCAACAGCTCCCTAACACCCAAGAAGAGTTCACCGTAGCGGACCGCTCCAGGGGCGAAAGAAGCGTTGACATCCAAGTAGGACTCGCCAATGCCATTGCAAAGCAAGTGGGAAATCAGGTGGACTGGAATAAGACCTACGGAATCTTTGCTCACTTCCCTCTTGGATTCACGGCATTCCAAGATGAGTGGGGTGGCCGCGGGGACATGGTTATGACCCCTGCCGGTGAGAAGCAGTTATTCTTCCGCGGCGGCGGCGTTTTTCACCTAACTGATCGGACCGGTTTGGCTTATGAGGCGAAGCGTGAGCTCCTATGGTCTTACTGGATCCACGAAATACTTCACTCCCAGGGTTCTCATCTTCATGCCCCAGGCAATGGTTGGCCGGTTGGGCTGGATAGAAATCAGTACTCGGGTGGGGGTCGAAACGAGAGTGGGGGTCGAAAGTTCTCTGGTTCTCTCAATTCTTGGGAGGCTTTCAAGATGGGCTGGATCGAAGACGATCAGGTTTATTGCGTCGATGCTAGGGAGGAATTTGACACTCTCAGCACGGAACTGACTGCCATTGAATTGGCAAGTAGCGAAGAGAAGATTGCAGTGATCCGCACTGGCGAGTATGAGGGCCTGCTTGTCGAATCCCGACGGCCGGTTGGCTATTCAGCGACTTGGGCAAGCTCTGACCGCGGCATCATGGTCTACACCATAAACACGACGGTTATGAATGACAGAACAGGTGAGGGCAATGGGGATTGTGGAAACAACCCCGATTACCCCAAATTTGCTTTTTATCTCGAACCAGACCAGAGACCGCAACCCAAGAACAGTTGCCAATTTGAGGGCTTCATTCTCAAGCCGGGTGAAAGCGTGACTCATAAAGGAGTCAAGATTGGCTTGACAGTGAGCAGTTCAACGCAGGACTTTATTTTGATTCAACAAGTCGGAATCACAAGAAGTGCGAGCGCCGGCAGTTTGAACCAGCCAGAGCAAGATGGGCTCATTGGAGAACTTGAACTCGATCTTTTCTCACGTGAGCCAGAAGACAACAAGTTCTGTGGCTGCTGCGGCTGCTTCCCCGGAGCCAACCTTCACTAGGAGATCATGAAGAAACTCATTGCTGTCATCTCTGCTTTGCTGCTAACTGCAAGCTTCGCCACTCCTGCCCAATCCGCTGGTGCCAAATACACCGTCTATCAAAAGACCCTCGCCACCTATAGCGGTTCTGCAACTGGACTCAGCTCGGTCCAGAAGGCTCAGGTAAAGGCGACAGTAGAGGCAAACCCCAATGCTGAGAAGTTCATCTGCACCGGCATTAGGTACTTTGACCAGCCAATGAGTGTGAACATCATGGTTAGAAAGCGAGCTAAGGAGGCTTGCGCATATGCCAAAGAGCTAAACCCCGAGCTCTCAACCTGGTATCAAAACAAGCCAACTCAAGCCAGAAGCTACGCGGGCAAGGTGCTGCTGACTGTGAAGTCCCCCGACGTGAGAGAGGAGGCCGATGAGCTCTCCCTGGATGCAGATATATGCAAGCTTCAGGAGAATTCGAGGATGCGAAAAATTGGTGACCCCGTTCCGAACTTCACCGGTGAAAGAGAGATCCGCGGTCGCTACAAAGGAAACGCCACGGCCTTCCCGTTCGCTCCGACCGTTCTTCCAATAACTGGCCAGATCGACGTGGCATTTATCTTTGTGGACTGGGCCGATCTGCCCGGAACACAAACGGACTACGACTACTTCAATTATTCGGCTGAAATGTTCAGTGACTTCTATTGGATGGCTTCAGAGAACAAGCTCAAAATGAAGATGCATATTGAGGACAAATGGCATCGCGTCTCCGGATCTTATCTTGACTATGCAACTGTCAGCCCAGAAGAAGAGGCACAACGAGGCGAGGCACCCAAAAAGCAGGTTTTTTACGATGCTGTAGTGGCTGCGGTTGACGACGAAATTGACTTCACTGACATTGAAATAGTGCTCATTGCGATACCGACAGCCAAATCTGTATTTGTTGGCGGTCCGCATGAGTTTAATTTTGACTGGAACGGCAACTTTAAAACTGCCGAGAGAACCATCTACGACATCGCGGCTCCTGGGGACTTCAATATTCAACGCACAGCAAGTGGTGCGCCGACATGGTCTTACTTCGTCCACGAGGTCGGTCACATGCTCGGCATACCCCACCAGGCAGATGAGGACGAGAACAAGCCAGGTGCAAAAAAGTACATAGTTACACCATTAGGCGGCTGGGATGTAATGAGCGAACATGGCGGAGGTCAGCGCACCATGACAACTTGGCTTCGCTGGCTTGCCGGGTGGCTTGATGACGACCAGATAGCTTGCACGACAAAAGAAGAAGTAGATTCCGAGTTCTATGAACTGACTCCTGTCAACGTGGTCGGAGGTAAGAAGGAGGCTTTGGTGATCAAGCTCAGCGAGACAAAAGCAGTCGTGGTCGAGTCTCGACGTTTCGATAAGAAATTTGATGTGGAAACCGGCAACTCACCAAATGGGCTCATTGCTTACACAGTTGACGCTACAAGGGCAAGCGCTCAGGGTAATCAGGTGATTCTCTCACCCAGAGACATCACTGAATACATCAAGCAAGAGAACACATGGCCAGACTGGCGTGAGTTGGACGCAATCTTCTTCCAGGGTGATTCGATCGTGATTGAGGGGATAAAGATTGAGGCTTACTCAATTGGCAAGGATTCCGACGTCGTAAAGGTCTCCAAGGTCTCCGGCTAAATGTCCTTGCCCTCTCCTAGGTTTTTTCCAGGAGGTAGCAATGGCTAAAGGTGGATTCTGGGCATTCTTGGGCGGTCTCGGTGCGGCAATGTGGCGCGAGGGTACTAAACAGCGCAGGCAGCTAGAAGAGAACTACCGACGTGAGGTGCGCAAGGCCACATCAGAGCATGCTGAAGAGCAAGCCGAGTATGACGCCTACGTGACCTCGCTTCCCAAGCTCAAGGGCAATGGAAGGTTCGATCAAGAAGTGGACACCACCTATGGTGATGTCTTTGCATTAGATGCCTACAACCAATATTTAGAGCTCATGCACGAACCCGGTCAGCACTTCACTGTCTTCTTGGAGCTGCAGGAAGGTGAGGAAGAAGGCTCGATCCGGGTTGATGGCGGGCAGGCAACTCTCGGCCATATTCCCTATGAGGACGAGGGCTACCTCATGGAGTTTCTAGAAGAGCTTGGTGGTGATGTGACATGCGATGCGAAGCTCGCAAAGCTTGTGCACGGTGGTTATGACCTTCACCTTGACATCGCCAGGCCACCAACTCTGATTGATTAGCCGTGGAATAACCTCTCACGCAGGTGTTACTCTCATCGAGTGAAAAAATCAGGGTGGATTGGCATCACAGCTGCAGCACTTGTGCTGGTTATTTCAGGTGGTGCACTTGCAGTTGGCAATTACGTCTACACCTCAGGAACAACTGTTCCCTGCGCAATCAATGAGGATGATCTAGCCAACAAGCCTGAGCAGTTTTTCACCCCTGGTTCTGGCAACGGCCCCTTCAAGGGTCCCGGTTGGGAAAAGTGGGTTGGGCATGACGTCTCTGAATGGTGGATGGTTGGTGTCCCCTACGCCCCAGTGACTATTCCGGTAGCTGAAGGGATCGAGCTTTCGGCATGGTGGATAACACCGCAGAACACCAACAACAAGACCGTGATTGTGACTCACGGAATTGGCACTTCACGAAGAGACTTCAACACCCTGATGCCAGCAGCGATGTTGGTGAAAGACGGTTTCAATGTTTTGCTGGTTGACTCCCGAGACACCGGTGAATCAACCTGCACCGATGGTCGTCACTCTGCTGGCCAGGAAGAATCCGACGACTTTGCCAGAGTCGCTGATTGGTTAGTTCAAGAGCAGGGACTTAGCGCTTCTTCCATTGGCATGTTTGGGGTTTCTGGTGGTGCAATTGCAACGAGCCTGACCCCTGCAAAGACCGAGAATATTTCGGCCTTTGCGATGGAGAGTTCCATCTTTGACTTCAACGCTGCTGCGACCCGTGAGGTTGAATACCAGGGGTTCCCAGGGTTTTTATGGCCGTTGGCGCTGGTCGCCGCCCAGCTTTTCCACGGTGTAGATCTAAATGAGACAGCGGTCACTGACGCTATAGCGGCTACTGGTGAGAGACCAATTCTGATCCTGCATGGAGACATGTCCCAGCGTCTTGACTACCAGTCCTCAGTTGACTTTGTCGAGTATGCACAGAGCATCGGAAAGAGCGTCCAGTTGGAGACCTTTGTGGGGGCTGACCACACCGAGGGAATGCTCACCGAGCCAGATCGTTATGCGAGTCTGCTGACGGATTTCTTCGATTCAGCGCTCGATTAGATCCGAGTGACTATTTCTTAGGCCCGAAAATGTTGCCCAGTGCACTGGCCGCTGCGGAGAACTCACTCGGAATGAACCAAACCTTGTTGGCATCTCCCTGGCTCATCTCCTTGAGCTGCTCGATGTATTTATAGGCGAGTGCCTGGTCGGTGACCGATGCCTCAGCAAGTGCGTCGAAGACCTTCTGAATAGCTTTGGCCTCACCATCGGCAACCAGTGCCTCTGCCTTGGCATCGGCCTCGGCCTTGAGGATGATGGCCTTGGCCTGACCCTCTGCTCTGAGAATCTCGGCCTGCTTGTTTCCCTCTGCGGTCAGGATGTCGGACTGCTTCGCGCCCTCGGCAATCAGGATTGCAGCACGCTTGTCACGCTCTGCCTTCATCTGCTTTTCCATGGACTCTCGGACTGACTCCGGTGGCACGATGTCGCGAATCTCTACTCGGTTGACCCTGACACCCCACTTGCCGGTGGCCTCGTCGAGGACAGCACGCAGTGCTCCGTTGATCTCTTCTCTTGAGGTCAGGGCGTCTTCTAGGTCCAGGCTTCCAACCTTGTTACGCAAGGTGGTGACCGTTAGCTGCTCAATACCCAGGACAAAGTTGGCGATCTCATAGGTCGCGGACTTGGGGTCTGTGACCTGGTAGTAAATAACGGTGTCGATCTCGATTACCAGGTTGTCCTCGGTAATTACCGACTGAGGTTGAAAATCAACGACCTGTTCCCTGAGGTCGACGGTCCTTCTGACCACATCAATGAAGGGAAATACCAGGTTCACACCGGCCTCAAGGGTCCTGTGGTAGCGACCAAGTCGCTCAACAACACCCGCTGTGGCCTGGGGGATTATGCGGATGGAGCGGATCAGTAGGACCGCAACCAGAATCAGGAATATGGCTGTGCCAACTCCTCCAAAATCAAAACCTCTTAGAAAGTCCATCCGCCTACCTCACAATCAGTGTTGCGCCATCGATCTCTTCGATGGTTACCTTGGCGCCCTTCATGCGGACACCCTCTCTAACCCTTGCGCTCCAGTCTTCACCCCAGACCTTAACAAGTCCTGAGTCCTCGGTAACGTCCTGGGTTACCGTTGCCTGCTTCCCAACCAGGGAAGCGACGTTGGTCATACGCTCGGGGTGCTTACCCTGCCACTTGGCAATCAGAGGTCTGACATAAACGAGTGCAACTATGGCGGCCGCAAGAAAACCTGCACCCTGCAACCACATCGGTGCCCCAAACAGGGAGAGAACAAGAGGCACAAGTGTCGCTACCGCGAGCGCCGCGAAATAGAGGCCATAG
>JADHKY010000011.1 GCA_016780945.1 Aquiluna sp.
CAGTCAAATAGCCAGCCTGGACAAAGAACTGGATCTCCGAATAGCTTCGAGAAACGAGGCATCCAATGAACTCGACAGGTTCGAGTCCGAGTCCGCGGCGCTCAAGTCAGCATCAGACAGAGCTCTTGCCGAATTTGAAGCAAAGAAGACCTCTCTAGATCAATTGACAGACCAGCTTGAGCGCGAGAGGAGTAACAAAGAGGCCCTAGATCAGGATAGACAGCGGCTTGATAGCGAAGTTGAGGAAATGGAGTCCCGACTAGCCAGCCTCTCTCCTGAGGAATCAGTTCCTGATGGCAATCTCAGGGATAGTTATCAGCAGTCGGCTCAAGTTGAACTCGAGGCTCGTCGGAAGCTTGAGGAGCACCAAACCAGGCTGCATGAATTTGAGAGAAGAAGAGATTCCCTCGAAGCAAAGATTGCGACCCTTAGCCTGACGCTAGACCAGTCAGATGGCGTCAAGGATGTTACACAATCAGGTGTTCTCGGAATCAGAGGACTCATCGCGGAAAGTATCAAGATTGATGCCGGTTATGAAACGGCGATTGCCGCGGCTCTTGGCCCACTGGCAGATGCCGTCATCGCAGAGGACCAGGGTTCGGCCCTCGAGGCACTTGATTACTTGAGAAAAAGGGATCTTGGTAGGGCGGATATTCTAATTTCGGATAGCGAAGTTGGCCGTGGGAAGCAATCGGCACCCGAGGGAGCGGTCTCAGCTAGCTCTGTGGTCGAAGCTCCAAAGGCTCTGCTCAAGCGCCTTGAAGATTTTTGGATTGTGGAAAACACAGAAGCAGCTCGCCTTATTTTGCGCGACTCTGCAGCTGCAGGGAAAGTAGTCATCACCGCAAATGGAGACTACATTTCAGAGGCTTTAGTCAGTGGCGGAGGCAAGAAGCTGCCGTCAAAGTTAGAGCTAGCTGCAGAGCGCTCCTCAACAACTTCGGCGCTCAAAGACGCACAAAAAGAAATTGACAACCAGTCCGCAGCTGTTGCGCTTGCCAAGACTGCGCTTGAGAGTGCCACCGCCTCCACTGCAGAGAGACTTGCGGAACTTCAATCTCATGATGCTCAACTTGCGTCTAAAGCTGAAGCAATTGGTCGCCTTATGGGGCAAATCGAGAGCGCAAAGCAAGAGCGATCCAGGCTGGAGCAACAAATTGAGGAGAAGGTGCAAGAGCTAGAGTCTCGGGCAGGCGCAATTGTTGACCTGCAAAACTTGATTGCAGAGAACCCAAGCACGCAACATGTGATCGACTCCGAGCGAATGGGACAACTTGTTGAGGCTTTGGACAGAAGCCGACAGGCAGAAGTTGAGACCCGAATTGCCATAAGCGCTCTCCGAGAACGAAACACAGGGTTGATCCGTGAGCAGGAATCAATTCGAACACGTTTGGCAAATGCCGCCCGACTCAGAGAAGAGCGTATCGCTGCTGAAGCAAAGAAGAAGGAGTCGCAGTCGCGGATTTCAAAGTCTCTTGTTGGGTTAGAAATTGCCCTAGGGCACATCGAAAATCTGGTGGGAACTGCGCGCCGGGCCCTTCGAGTGCAACAAGATCAAAGAAGCCAGCAGTCCTCCAAGCTGACAGACTTGCGAGCATCGCTCAGCAGTTTGGAGGGCAAAGCCGCCGAGCTCGGACAGGGCGTCCAAGACTCGGAGATGCGTGCTTACGAGCTGCGTTTGCAACTAAATACCATCACCGACCGAGTTGCGAGTGAGCTGAGTCTCACGGTTGAGGAGGTGCTGAGCGAGGCCTCAATACAGCAGGCCGAGGAAGAGTCACTGGAGCAACTCGAAGGCAAACTGCGCAAATTGGAGGCTCGCCTTTCCCAACTGGGTTCTTTCAACCCGCTGGCTCTCGAGGAATTTGCTGCGCTCGAGGAAAGGCACAAATATCTCTCGGAGCAGCTAGCTGACCTCACTGCGGCTCGAGCAGATCTAGCTTCAATCATCGCTGACTTATCAGAAAAAATGCAGACAACCTTTGCAGCCGCATTCGAGGACACAAAGAAGAGTTTTGAGCAGGTATTCCCTGTTCTTTTCCCTGGGGGAAGTGGCTCTCTTTCCCTGCTAGGGGAGGAAAATGAAGAACTTGGAGTTGAGGTTTCGGTTCGACCTGCGGGGAAGCGCATCGAACGGATGAGCCTGCTTTCCGGAGGTGAGAGGTCCTTGGCGGCACTAGCACTTCTAGTTGCAATTTTTAAGGCGAGACCAAGCCCCTTCTACGTGCTCGATGAGGTAGAGGCGGCGCTTGATGACACCAATCTAGGGCGGCTTCTCGAGGTTTTGGAGGGGTTGCGAGACTCTTCACAGCTCATAGTTGTAACTCACCAAAAGCGAACCATGGAAATCGCTGATGCCCTTTACGGCATCAGCATGGGTAAAGACGGCATCACGAGGGTGGTTGGCGAAAAGCTTGAGTGGGTGGGCTAGGTGTTCAAGTTCCTGAAACGGCTCAGAGCAAAAAAGGAGGAAGCGGACACCCTAGAGCTTGCGACGGCGGAAACTGCGGAAAAGGCCCAAACGAAAGCATCTGAAGCAAAGCAGGTTATTGATAAGCCGGAGCCGTCTGCAGCGCCAGCAGCTGCTGAAGCCGTTTCCCCTAGAGAGGCAGATGAGCACAAGAACCCTCCCGCCTCTGAGAACGCAGCACAGCCAGACATTGAATCCTTGCCCCAGGAAGAGGCCCCGGACTTCACCCAGGAAGAGATTCCGACACGAGATGAGCAGGTTATTGAGGTCGAACTTCCCAAGCGGTCTTTGGGGGATGGGATTCGATCCCTTTTTACCTCAAGTCTCGACATTGAGGACCTCGAGGACATCCTCCTGTTGGCTGATTTCGGGGTTGAGGCATCGGTTGAGATTACTGAAGATCTCAGGATGGCAGCACAAAAAACCGGTGCAACTTCTGATGCCGAGCTCAGGCTGCTACTCAAAGACCTTCTAGTTGCAAGGTTGAACCGTGAGGATAGTCAACTGAAACTTTCCGATGGCAAATTGCCTTACGTATTCCTCGTAGTGGGGGTCAATGGTGCGGGAAAGACAACAACAATTGGCAAGCTAGCAAAGTGGCTTAGCGATGGTGAGTGGGAGGTTGTCCTGGGAGCCGCAGATACCTTTAGGGCAGCCGCTGTAGATCAATTGGCGACGTGGGCCGAACGCTCAGGGGCTGGAATTGTTAGACCAGAGCGCGATGGGCAGGATCCTGCCTCTGTTGCCTACCAAACCGTTGAGCTTGCGATCAAGAATGACGCTGACATTGCCATTGTTGACACCGCCGGCAGGCTTCAGAACAAGAAAGATCTGATGGACGAGCTGGGCAAGATCCGCAGAGCGGTCGAAAAGCAGGCGCAGATAAACGAAGTGCTGTTAGTAATTGACGCCACCACGGGCCAGAACGCAATCAGCCAGGCAAAAGCCTTTACGGAAGTGGCAGATGTGACCGGGATAGTCATGACCAAGCTTGATGGCACAGCAAAGGGAGGCATCGTGTATGCAATCCAGAAGCAACTGGACCTGCCTGTCAAGCTGGTTGGAGTTGGTGAGGGAATCAATGATTTCGCGTTTTTCTCCGCGGAGGAGTTTGCTAAAGGCCTGGTAGCAAGAAAACCGGGAAACTAGCCGGCTTTGGAAGTATTTCGAGTTTGTGCTGATTTAGACTTACAGAGCTTTCAAGGAGTAAATAGTTGACCTACGTAATCGCACTACCGTGTGTGGACCTCAAGGACAAAGCCTGCATTGACGAATGTCCCGTGGACTGCATTTACGAGGGCGATCGCATGCTCTACATCCACCCAGATGAGTGCGTTGACTGCGGTGCCTGCGAGCCGGTTTGCCCCGTAGAAGCCATCTATTACGAGGACGACCTGCCCGGTGAGTGGAGCGACTACTACTCGGTAAACGTCGATTTCTTCAATGAGATCGGCTCTCCAGGAGGTGCTGCCAAGACAGGCCCAATTCCAGGTGACCACCCGCTCGTGTCAGCACTACCCCCAAACCAGCAAGACCAGTAAACCTGAGGTTTTTCTTGGAAAGAAGTAACTTTTCAAGTAAGCTTTCGTGGGTTTGGAAGAAGGTTTAGCACCTTCAAACCACAAAGACTTTTCTCGCTTCTATTTAGAGCGGGCCAATTGAGGAGCTACAGATGCCAGTACCAAAGAGGCGCAAGTCACGTGCTAACACTCACGCACGCCGTTCACAGTGGAAGGCAGAGCCAGTAACCCTGGTCAAGACCGTTGAGAATGGACAGACCGTCTACAGCCTTCCTCACAGGGCCAAGGTAGTTACCGACTCAGTCGGCACCGAGCTCTACATGGAATACAAGGGTCGCAAAGTAGCCGACAGCTAACAAATGTCTGACGAGCTGCTGGGGCGGCTCGGGGCTGAGATTTCACCCGAGCTTCTCAAGCTCGCCCTCACACACTCTTCTTTCGCTTACGAAAACGGCGGCTCTGACAACGAGCGCCTAGAGTTCCTTGGCGACTCAGTGCTCGGTTATCTGGTCGCCTCCCACATCTTCACCGCTCACCAAGAGCTCTCGGAGGGTGAACTAACAAAGCTAAAAAACGGCGTCGTCTCGGCTCAGGCTCTTGCAGTCGCCGCAAACCGCATCGACCTTGGCAAGTACCTATTTCTAGGTAAAGGTGAGGAGCAAACAGAGGGCAGGCGCAAAGAAAACATTCTCGCCGACGCTTTTGAGGCCCTAATTGGCGCTGCCTACATCCACTCAGGACTTGAAAACGCAGGCAAGATAATCACCGCCCACATCCTCCCGCTACTTGACGACTCCGATGCCCTTAGAGAGTTTGCTGACCCAAAGACATCACTGGCTGTAAAGCTCAAGAAGCTAAATCGCGAAGAGCCCACCTACGAGATGTCAGAATCTGGACCGGAGCACGAGCGCGTCTATTTTGCAACCTGTTTTTCGGGCAAGCTGAGCCTGGGGTCAGGTTCGGGACGGACCAAGCGCAAAGCTGAAACCGACGCAGCTCTTAGTGCACTAAGAACCCTCTCGGAGCTCTAGTGCCGGAACTACCCGAAGTCGAGACTGTTCGTGCCGGTCTCGCAAGTCACGTAATCGGCGCTCTGGTAAAAGAAATTAAGGTCCATGACAGCCGCAGCCTGAAGCGCAACTTTTCAGGCCCGGACGGCTTCATCAAGGAGCTCACGGGTGAGAGCCTCCAAGGAGTGATAAGGCGCGGCAAGTTCCTTTGGTTGCCGCTAACTGCAACCCGCGCAGTTGTTTGCCACCTCGGAATGAGTGGGCAGGTCTTGGTTAGGTCAAAGGACTTTGGTGAGGACAAGCTCACGAGAATCTCCCTGCGGCTAGAGAAACCAACCGGTGAAGAAATAGAGATGCGCTTTGTAGATCAGCGGCTGTTTGGTGGCATGCAAATTGATGACCTAGTAGACACCGGAGATAACTCTCCCGCAGGCTACTTTCCAGAGGGAGAGGGGAGGTCGTTGATACCAACCTCCGTCTCTCACATCGCAAGAGACCTATTGGACCCAAACTTTGATGCCGGGTTAGTAGTTTCGAAAATGCGCAAGCGAAACTCTGGGATCAAGAGGGTGCTACTCGACCAGAACCTTCTTAGCGGCATAGGAAATATCTATGCAGACGAGAGCCTTTGGCGATCAAGGCTTCACTATGACAGGCCCGCCATCGAAATCTCGGCCCGAAAGCTCAGGGAGCTCATTGACGTCTCTCAAGAAGTCCTTCGCGAGGCGGTTGAGCGAGGCGGAACAAGCTTTGACGAGCAGTACAAGAACGTAAATGGTGAATCTGGTTACTTTTCTCAAGACCTCAATGCCTACAGCCGCGCTGGGTTGCCTTGTCAAAGGTGTGGCAGCGCCATCAAACGACAGGCCTGGGCAAACAGGTCATCGTATTTCTGCCCAAGGTGCCAGCGGCGCTAAAGACTTATTAGCGAAACCTTGGAAACATAGCCACGAGTAGCACGATCGATATCGACCCGTAAGACCACACATAGCCAATCGTTGTAGCTGGAATGAGCTTGT
Source organism: Aquiluna sp. (assembly GCA_016780945.1). Taxonomy (GTDB): domain Bacteria; phylum Actinomycetota; class Actinomycetes; order Actinomycetales; family Microbacteriaceae; genus Aquiluna. The sequence continues at coordinate 6,020 of JADHKY010000011.1, forward strand.
CTTGACCAAAGTCTTGGGCAAAGAAAAAGACCAGTGCTGTAACGGTGAGAGCAAAGGCCCAAGACTCTGATTTCTGAGGCCTGAGAGAAACTGCATAGACAAGCAGGGAAAACAGCGCCATGCCAAGACCAAATGGCAGGCCCGAAAGAATGCTCTGGTGAAAGATGGTGCCGAGAACTGCAAACACGGCTCCTGCGACAATACCTCTAAGAACCAGCCCCAGGCTGCCCAGTTTGCTCACCAGTCAAGACTATTGGTAAGCCCCTAGATTAGGCTTTTGGCGGTAAGCGAAGGAGAAATGGATTGTTCGACAATCTTTCGGATCGCCTAAGCGGGACGTTCAAGAGCCTAAAGGGCAAGGGCAAGCTCTCCGCTGCCGATATCGACGAGACCCTCAGGGACATTCGGCGTGCTCTTTTGGAGGCCGATGTCGCGCTCGAGGTGGTCAAGGACTTCATCGCAAGGATTCGCGAGCGCGCAATGGGGGACGAGGTCTCCAAGGCACTAAACCCCTCCCAGCAGGTAGTTCAGATTGTCCAAGACGAACTAATTGGCATTCTCGGGGGAGAAGCCAGGAAGCTCACATTTTCAAAGAACCCACCGACGGTTTTGATGCTCGCGGGTCTTCAGGGTTCGGGTAAGACAACGCTTGCTGGGAAGCTCGCTAGGTGGCTAAAAGAGCAAAACCAGACGCCTTTGTTAGTCGCCTGCGACCTTCAACGACCAAATGCCGTAAATCAGCTTCAGGTGCTCGGAGAGAAGGTCGGGGTTCCAGTATTTGCTCCCGAGGCAGGTAACGGCTCAGGTGACCCCGTGGCGGTAGCTAAAAAAGGCCTCGAAAAGGCTAAGAAAGAGCAGCACTCTGTGGTGATCATCGACACCGCCGGTAGGACCGGTATCGATGAGGAGATGATGAAGCAGGCGAGAGACATTCGCGACGCTACCTCTCCAGATGAAATGCTCTTTGTGATCGATTCAATGCTCGGTCAGGATGCTGTCAACGTTGCAAATGCCTTCAAGGATGGCGTTGGGGTAACAGGAGTGGTTCTCACCAAGCTCGATGGTGATGCGCGCGGTGGTGCGGCTCTATCGGTTGCGACCATCACCGGCGCACCAATTCTATTTAGCTCAACGGGCGAGGGGCTAGAGGCCTTCGAGCCCTTCTACCCAGACCGCATGGCTAGCCGCATACTGGACATGGGAGACATCCTCACTCTTATCGAGCAGGCTCAGCGTGCCTTCGATGAGGACGAGAGCGAGAAGCTCGCTCAGAAGATTGCCCAGGATCAGTTCACGCTGCAGGATTTTTTGGACCAGATGCAGCAGCTGAAAAAGCTCGGCAGCATGAAGGGCATCATGGCCATGCTCCCAGGTGCCGGCCAGATGAAACAAAATCTCGAGGACTTCGACGAGAAGATGATTGATCGCACCGAAGCAATCATTCGATCGATGACTCCGAAGGAACGCGAGCAACCCAAACTTCTCAACGGCTCTAGACGTATGAGGATTGCAAAGGGATCGGGAACCACGGTTACTGATGTGAATCAGCTAATGCAGCGCTTTGAGCAGGCCGCAAAGATGATGAAGACCATGGCTAAAGGTGGAGCGCCCACCCTTCCCGGCACTAACCCAGTCATGATGGGAGGCGCAAAGGGCGGCGGCTACATCGGCGGCAAGAAGAAGGACAAGAAGAAAAAGGGGTCTAAGAGCGGCAACCCAGCCAAGCGTGCCGCCGAGAATGCCGGACTCACCTTTGGCACTGACAACTCAAAAGGCAGTTCTTTCGGGCTTTGAAACTAGCCAAATGGCGAATTTTCTGGCAGACTCTTCCCTTGTTCGATCGTCTCGACCCTCTATCAAGACGTACGAGAAACCCTGAGAAGCCTCCGAGTGTGCCCCCACGCTCACGGTGGAGCCTCGCCCCTAAACTCACAGGAGAATTGTGGCTGTAAAGATCCGCCTAAAGCGCATTGGTAAGAAGCGCAACCCCCACTACCGCATCGTGGTAGCAGATTCAAAAACACACCGTGACGGAAGAGTCATCGAGGAGATTGGTCGCTACGTACCAACCACCGACCCTTCAATCATTGAGGTCAACTCTGAGCGCGCTCAGTACTGGCTATCCGTTGGCGCTCAGCCAACCGAGCCAGCTGCAGTAATTCTCAAGCTGACCGGTGATGTTGCCAACGAAAAGGGTGAGAAGAAGAACACTGTCAAGCCCCAGGCAACAAAAGAGACTTTCGCAGCGGACACCAAGAAGAAGTCCGTAATCCTTCCAAAGGAAGAGAAGAAGCCAGAGCCTGTAAAGGAAGAGACTCCAGTCGCAGAAGCTCCAGCTGAGGCTCCAGTGGCCGAAGAGGCTGCGGTAGCTGAGGAAACTCCAGCGGAGGCCCCAGTAGAGCCAGCAGCAGAGGCCACCGAGGTTCCTGCCGCAGAGGCACCTGCCGCAGAGGCACCTCCCGCAGAGGCCCCTGCAGAGGCGCCTGTGGAAGAGACTCCAGCAGAGCCAGCAGCAGAAGCACCAGCAGAGGAGGCCCCTGCGGCTGAGGCTGCAGAGGATGCTCCTGCCGAGGCACCTGCAAGCGAGGAAGCTCCAGCTGAAGAGGCACCTGCCGCAGAGGCACCTCCCGCAGAGGCACCTGCAGAGGCGCCTGTGGAAGAGACTCCAGCAGAGCCAGCAGCAGAAGCACCAGCAGAGGAGGCCCCTGCAAGCGAGGAAGCTCCAGCTGAAGAGGCACCTGCCGCAGAGGCAGCTGAAGAGCCAAAGAGCGAGTAATTATGTTGCAGGCGACCCTCCAGCACCTTGTGCGAGCAATTGTCGACAATCCTGAGGATGCGACCGTTGAGCTTCGCACTATCGCGAAAAGCGAGTTGCTGGAGGTTCGTGTGCACCCAGATGACCTCGGTAGGGTCATCGGCAAAGGTGGCAGAACTGCCACCGCGCTGAGAACAATCATCAACGCCCTTGCCGGCGGCAAGCGCATTCGTGTAGACGTGGTGGATACCGATTACTAGCACCACCAAGCTTCGGCTAGGCCGCCTGCTCAAAGCGCACGGCCTCAAAGGCGCAATCAAGCTAGAGCTTTACACCGACTCCCCAAACGAACGTTTCGCTCCAGGCACGGTTCTAGAGCTGCAGGTTCCTGAGGACTCGCCCTGGCATGGGAAAACAGTCAAGGTAACCGAACTTCGTTGGTATAACACCATGCCTGTGCTGTTCTTGGATGGCATCAACGACCGCGACCAGGCCGAGAGCCTTATCCGTGCAATTCTGCTTGTCGAGGCAGATCTTGATGCCAGTCCACCTGAGCCTGAGGCCTGGTATGACCACCAGCTGGTTGGCCTAAAGGTTCACAGAGACGATGCAGAAATTGGTGAAATCGTGCGAGTTGATCACCTTCCAGCCCAGGATATCCTTGCCATCAAGACGGAGTCTGGAGAGGTGCTGCTGCCATTTGTGAAGGCTTTTGTGCCAGAAGTCGATGTCCAGGCTGGCAAGGTAATCATTACTCCTCCTGGAGGCCTCTTTGAAGAGTTAGCTGAGCCAAATGAAGATTGACGCAATCAGCATTTTCCCCGAGTTCTTTGATGTTTTGGAGATCTCGCTTTTGGGCAAGGCCCAGGAGTCTGGACTGATCTCGTTTGAGGCTCACAACCTCAGGAACTTCACTCACGATAGACACAAGACCGTGGACGACACTCCCTATGGCGGGGGAGCGGGCATGCTCATGAAGCCAGAGCCCTGGGGCGAGGCTTTTGACCAAGTAATTGGCAAAGACCGTCCAGTTGTCATCTTCACCTCTCCTGCTGGAAAACCCTTCAATCAGGAGCTAGCCAGAGAGCTCTCCCATAGAGAGCACCTGGTTTTCGCTTGCGGTAGATACGAGGGCATCGACCAGCGAGTGGTTGACTACGCGGGCACCGTAGCCGAAGTACATGAGATCTCTATTGGGGACTACGTGCTAAACGGCGGCGAGGTTGCCGCTGTTGCCATGATCGAGGCCATTGCCAGACTGATTCCTGGGGTGATTGGGAACAACGAGTCGCTCGCCGAAGAATCTCACAATGAGGGTCTTTTGGAGGCCCCCAGCTACACCAAGCCACAAAGTTGGCGTGGCCTGGAGGTTCCAGAGATGCTGCTTTCCGGACACCACGCAGAAATCGAGAAGTGGCGTAAGGCTCAGTCGCTTGAGCGCACCAAACAGAACCGGCCAGATTTACTCGATAAGTAGTTGCTGTTGGGCCTTTACTGTGGCAGAATTTGACGCTGTGCCCAGAGGCTCTGCCGCAGGGGAGCAAAGAGCACAAAATTAGAAACTATTTAGCCATTTAGACCTGCGCGCTAAAGGAAAGAGCAGAAAATGCACATTCTCGACTCAGTTGATGCCAAGAGCCTCAGGAGCGACATCCCAGACTTCCGTGCCGGAGATAACGTCAAGGTTCACGTAAACATCGTTGAAGGTAACCGCAGCCGTGTCCAGGTCTTCCAGGGCGTAGTAATCTCCCGCAGCGGCCACGGAGTTCGCGAGACCTTCACCGTTCGCAAGGTTTCTTTCCAGGTCGGCGTTGAGCGTACCTTCCCAGTACACAGCCCAGTTCTCGAGAAGATCGAGCTGGTTTCCAAGGGAGACGTTCGCAGGGCAAAGCTCTACTACCTTCGCAACCTTCGCGGCAAGGCTGCCAAGATTCGCGAGAAGCGAGAGAACGCCTAACTAAACTAGGCGTTATGTCGTTTTCCGGGAGTCGCAGACCCCGCAGTAATTCCCTCTCAGCCCGTTGGGGCAGGTCATTCAGGCGCGCCCGGAAAAACGCCTTTCTCAGCTTCCTGATTGACTTCACGGTCATTGTGGGAACCGCGCTTGTGCTCTCGGTTGTCATCAAAGCCTTTCTCATTCGCAGCTTTTTCATCCCATCAGGTTCGATGCTCGACACCCTCGAGATCAATGACCGAATCATTGTCAACGTCTTAGCCCCAGAGGTAATGCCACTAGAGCGCGGTGACGTTGCGGTGTTCAGAGACCCAGGTGGTTGGCTGGGCGCTATCCCGACCCAAGAAAAGGACACCCTGACTGAGATCACGGACTTTGTTCTTGGCACCTTTGGCATAACAGCGCCTGACTCTGCTGAGCACCTCGTGAAGCGAGTAATCGGGCTGCCCGGTGACAGGGTTGTCTGCTGTGATGCGGATGGAAGGCTGACTATCAATGGTGTTGCAATCGATGAACCTTACGTCAGAGGAGACGCAGCTCCCTCCGAAGTTGAATTTGATGTCACGGTTCCTGAGGATCACTACTGGGTGATGGGGGATAACCGTACAAACTCCACAGACTCTAGGTATCACCAAGATCTCCCCACAAAAGGCTTCGTACCAGTCGAAGTAGTGGTTGGCAGGGCGTTCGTGGTGAGCTGGCCAGTAGAGAACTGGGAGTTTTTGACCAACTATCCAGAGACCTTCGGTGACGTTCCCAAGCCTTGACCTCGAAAAAGAGCTGCTGGACAGCTTTGATGCCGTTATCGGCATAGACGAGGTTGGTAGGGGAGCACTCGCCGGACCGGTTGGGGTGGGGGCATTCTTACTCACCCGAGAAATGCTCGACTCGTTGCCGGCATCAATCCGCGACTCCAAATTAATTGCGGAGAAAAAGCGCGCAGAGGTTGCCGAAGCGGTTATGGGTTGGGGCGAATCCGGCGTTGGGCTCTGTCCCGTCAGCACGATTGAAGAAAAGGGCATCTCCTTCGCGCTGAAGACGGCCGCCCTCGAAGCCATCGAGAACCTTAGCCCCCAAAACGCCGTGGTCTTGCTTGATGGCTCTCACAACTGGCTTGGCGAAATTGGGGTAAAAGTTGTTGTCCAGACCAAGGCCGACAGGGACTGCGGCAGCGTTGCAGCAGCATCTGTCGTGGCAAAGGTGAAGCGTGATGCCCTAATGGCGGAGCTCTCTAAGGACTTTCCAGATTATGGCTGGGACTCCAATAAGGGCTATAGCTCCAATTCACACATCGAGGCCATCCAGCGGCTTGGCCCAACAAAGCATCACCGAACCAGTTGGCTAGAAAAAATCCTCAGTAAGGACCTAGGCCTTTTCTAGCTCCGCTCGAGCGCCTCGGCCTGCAGCTGAGCAAGCTTGGCAACAAGGCGCTCCTCAAGACCTTTTGTGATGAGCGACTGAGCGATATCTCGAGCCTGTTTGATGAGCTCCGCGTCCTTGGTTACTTTCAAGAGCTTCAGCTGGCTTCTGCGACCTGACTGGTTATCGCCTAGGACATCTCCCTCACCTCGGAGCTCTAGGTCTAGCTCGCTTAGCTTGAAGCCATCCAGTGTCCCAGCCAGGGCCTCGAGCCGCTGGCTTGCAAGGGTTCCAGCCTCGGCGGAGGAAACCAGCAGGCAGATGCCTTTGTGTGAGCCTCGGCCGACCCTGCCCCTTAGTTGGTGCAGCTGCGAAATTCCGAATCGATCGGCATCAAGGATCACCATGGCGGTGGCATTTGGAACGTTTACGCCAACCTCAATAACGGTTGTCGAGACCAAAACGTCCAGCTCACCCGCGGAGAACGCCTCCATGACCAAGGACTTCTCCTCGCTCGGTAGCTGCCCATGCAGCAGCCCGATGCTTCGACCTGCCAGGCTCGGGTTTCTCTTCAAGCTCTCAAAGACCTCTTCGGACGCAGCCGGTGGGGTCTCGGATTCTCCCTCGATGCTGCCGTCATACTCGCTCCCGACAATTCGGGGACAGACAACAAAGGCCTGCCTGCCCGCTGCAAGTTCCTCGGAGACTCTCGCCCAAACTCTCGATACAAGTGCTGGCTGGCCGACCGGAACCACAAACGTCTCTATCTCCTGCCTACCCGCAGGCAGCTCCGTGAGGGTTGAGATGTCGAGATCTCCAAATGTGGTGATGGCCACGGTCCTCGGGATTGGAGTTGCGGTCATGGTCAAAACGTGTGGCGGCTGCTTGGCCTTTGCCCTCAATAGTTCCCTCTGCCCAACCCCAAACCTGTGCTGCTCGTCGATGATGACCAGGCCAAGGTCGGCAAAACTAACCTTCTCGGCAATCAGGGCATGGGTCCCGATGGCCAAAAGGCACTTTCCACTTGCAATATCCAGCATCGCGCGCTTGCGCTCGGGAGCTGCGAGCGAGCCTTTTAGTAGCCTTACTCCCAGTTGCCTGGTGAGATCTGGGCCGAGGGTCTTGATGGTGGAATTGTAGTGCTGCTCGGCAAGAACCTCTGTTGGGGCTAAGAGTGCGGACTGGTGACCCTCTGACGCTGCATGAAGCACCGTCCTGAGCGCCACGACGGTCTTTCCTGATCCGACCTCGCCCTGTAGCAGCCTGTGCATGGGGTGACCGGCTGATAGATCGCCTGCGATTTCAGAAATTACCTGCTGCTGACCCTCGGTGTAGTCAAAGTCGAGTTGCTTATCAAACTGCAGCGCAAGCTGTGATTCACCAAGCACCAAGGCGGCATCTGTCTCTTTTGCGGCCCTGGATTGCAAGAGAGCCAACTGCAGCAAGAGCGCCTCGTGATACTTCAGGCTCTTTCTTGCTGCGAGAAAATCGCTGTCGCGCTGAGGTAGGTGAATCTTGGTTATTGCTTCGGTGAGCGAGATCAGTTTGTCCTTGACAAGAAGAACCGGGTCCAATAGCTCCTCGACGGTAGAAGATTCCAGAGCCAGTGCCACCGCCTTTTGAATCTTCCAGCTTGGGATAGTTCCGCTGGCCGGGTAGATGGGAATCGGCAGCTCGGCCCATGCCTTTGCCTGCTCCTCATCGGTCTCTTCAAAAAGTTCGTAGTCAGGGTGGGTGAGCTGCAACTTCCCTGAGAACATCCCCACCTTGCCCGAGAAGAAGCCCCGCATACCCTCCTTGAGCTGGTCCTTGCGCCAAGCCTGATTGAAAAAGGCCAGGGCCATCAGCGAGCTACCGTCAGTAATCACGACCTCGAGAATGCTCCCGGCTCTTCCCTTTGTGAATCGGGAGGAGACTTTAACGACCTCACCTACGACTGTGGCAACCTCGCCAACCGGAAGGGCGGAGATGTCGGTTAGCTGACCACGCCTTGCATAGCGTCTGGGGTAGTGCTCTAGGAGCTCACCCTCGAAGTTCAAACCCAGGTGACGCGCAAACGACTTAGCGGTGCGATCTCCAAGGAGCTCACTGAGTTTTCTTCCCTTATCCAGCACAACACCATCTTGGAGCCTTGGCCCTAAGTATTTGGCTAGGCTCACCTTGTGAGCAGGATTATCAGCGGTTTAGCGGGCTCAATCAGGCTTGCGTCCGCTCCTGCCGGCACCAGACCCACCTCTGATCGAGTCAAGGAAAGCGTCTTTGCTTCTTTGGAGGCTGTCGGTGCAATTGAAAATGCTGACGTGCTGGATTTGTTTGCGGGGACCGGAGCACTGGGTCTTGAGGCGCTATCTCGGGGAGCAAAGAGCCTTGTTGCCATCGAGTCAGCCAGAGCGGCGCTCAATGTCTGCCTAAAAAACTCGGCAAGCGTGGGAACAGCTCTCTCGGCTGCCGGAGCAAGGCCTCCCATGGAGATAAAGCTCTCGGACGCAGTTGCCTATCTAGCTTCAACCATCAAAGAATTCGACCTGGTTTTCGCAGACCCTCCCTATGACCTCGATGTTGCGGGGAAGCTCTTGGAGCGAGTTGGCGCCGTCTTGCGACCAAATGGACTATTCGTGTTGGAACTTTCGAGCAAGACAGATAACCCAGCACTAGTTGAGGGAATTGAGCTTTCGAGCGAGAAGGCCTATGGCGATACCAAGGTCTTGATTTTTAGACTGACCGCTCAGTAGCTCCAATGTAAACCTGCTGGGGGCGACCGATTCGGGTGCTGTCATCGGCCATCATTTCCCGCCAGTGAGCAATCCATCCCGGGAGTCTTCCGATCGCAAACATCGGGGTGAACATCTTTGGTGTGAAGCCCATGGCCTTGTAGATGACGCCTGTGTAGAAATCTACGTTCGGGTAGAGCTTGCGCTCTGCGAAGTAGTCATCCTTGAGAGCTGCTGCCTCAAGCTGCTTTGCGATATCTAGCAGTGGATCGTCAATTCCCAGCTCATCGAGAACCTGGTCGGCTGTTGCCTTGACAATCTTGGCCCTGGGGTCAAATGACTTGTAGACGCGGTGACCAAAGCCCATGAGCCTGATGCCGTCCTCTTTGTTCTTGACTCTTTCGACGTACTTTTCTACCGATTCACCTGAGTCTTGAATGAACTCGAGCATCTCCAGAACTGCCTCGTTTGCGCCTCCGTGGAGTGGGCCAAAGAGGGCGTTTACTCCGGCGGATACCGATGCGAAAAGGTTTGCGTTTGAGGAGCCAACCAGCCTCACGGTTGATGTGCTGCAGTTCTGCTCGTGGTCTGCGTGCAGAAGCAAGAGTGTGTCGAGTGCCTTTGTGACAATCGGGTTCTGGGTGTACTGCTCCGCCCTTGTTCCAAAGGTCATCATCAGAAAGTTTTCAACCATCGACAGAGAATTGTCCGGATACATCAGCGCCTGACCTACTGAGGTCTTTTGAGCGTAGGCGGCAATTACCGGCATCTTGGCAAGCAACCTGATGGTTGAGATCTCTACCTGCTCGGGATCCTTGGGGTCTAGTGAGTCGGGATAGAAGGTACTAAGTGCCGAAACGGCTGCGGAGATAATCGCCATCGGATGAGCGCTCGGCGGGAAGGCCCGGAAAAAGTCTTTTAGGTTCTCGTGAAGCAGGGTGTGCTTGCGAATTGTGTCATCGAACTTCGCAAACTCCTTCTCGCTTGGTAGCTCCCCGTAGACAAGTAGGTGAGAAACATCGAGAAACGTCTTCTTCTCAGCTAGCTGCTCAATCGGATAACCGCGGTAGCGCAGAATGCCTGCCTCGCCGTCGATGTAGGTGATTGCGGAGGTGGTTGAGGAGGTGTTCACAAAGCCCTGGTCGTAGGTGCTCATGCCGGTCGTGGCCATTAGGCCCTTGATATCAATACCGCTGGCACCATCAGTTGCTTTTACAACTGGAAGCTCTGCTTCCTTTTCGCCAACTCTGATTACTACCTTTTGGGTTTCAGCAGAAGTCAAAACGCAATCCCTCTCTTTGTTTTCAATAGCCTAAAGCACCATTGGCCCCTGCAAAAACCCAAGTATTCCACTTGTGAGTAGAGAAGAAATTTCTTGCGAGGAACTGGGCTTAGACTGAAAGAGAAATGGACGAGAACGACTTCGAAGATTACGACCGCGATGCAGAGCTAAGCCTCTATCGCGAGTATCGCGATGTAGTCAAAATGTTTCGCTACGTGGTTGAGACAGAGCGCCGCTTCTACCTGTGCAACGATGTCGAACTCAAGCGTATTGACACCGCCACCGACTTTTACTTCGAACTCAACATGCAGGACGTGTGGGTCTGGGATATCTACCGCACAGACCGCTTCGTCAAGCAGGTCAAGGTTATGACGTTCAAGGATGTCAACGTCGAGGAGATCGGAAGCCAGGAGCTCGAGATACCAGAAGAATTAGCAGTCGGCGATCAGCCCTAGTTCTCCACAGCCTCGGCTAACACCTTCCTAAAGCTCTCAAAGCTGCTGCACCATGCCTCCCAGGAGGAACTCATGCAGCTCACAAAAGACCAAGAACTCACAGTCCTGTGGTCCATGCTCCACGAACCAGGCGATGGACTTGCAAGAGAGATATTCGATAG
>JADHKY010000012.1 GCA_016780945.1 Aquiluna sp.
GCATTGCCTGCACACCCTCCATGTCTCCAGCGAACTTGATTAGGTCCTTACCACCGTCATTGTTTGAACCATTCTTTGCAACACAGAAACCATCGATTGGAGCGTCGACTGTGTCGCGTCCGTGGTCTGGGTTGATCTCAGGGAATGGGACGATCATTAGGTCGTCGTAGTCTTCCTGGCTCTGCTCGAGGAAGTTACTACCGAACCATGAACCGTTCATGAAGAAGCCGGCCTGACGCTGCAACAAAAGCTGCATTGCGCCATCCCACTCGAGGTCAAGAACGTTGGTGTTCTGGTTAGGAAGCAGCATCTCCCAGTGACGGAAGACTTCCTTGACTCTGTCGTCGGTCCACTTCTCGCGGCCACCTAGTAGGTCGACGTGGAACTGGTATCCGTTGATACGAGCGTTGAGAATGTCGAATGTTCCCATTGCTTCCCAGCCACCCTTGTCTGCTGAGGCAAGACCGATTAGGCCCTGACCCTTCAGCTCTGCAAGGGCTCCCATGAAGTCATCCCAGTTGTAGATGTCTTCTGGGTTCATTCCGATCTCAGCCATCATTGACTTGCGGAAGTGAAGACCCCATGGGTACCAGCTCTGTGGGACAAAGTACTGCTTGCCGTCTAGACCGGTTGAAGCAATCTTGTAGCTCTCGTTGTACTGGTCACCAATTTCATCCCAAACGTCTGAAATGTCTACCAGCAGGTCCTGAGCGGCGAAGAACTGCATACGGAATCCAGCCATCCACTGGAAGCAGTCATCAGGAGTTCCCTGGAGGTACTGCGACAAGTTGTTCTGGAAAGCGTTGGACTCGGTTGCGTTGTAAGTAACCTCGTTGCCAGTCTTGGCTGTGTAAGCGTCAACCAGACCCTTTAGCTGGATGGTTGGGGGCTCGTCGACGGTGCGGGCACCAAACGAGACGGGACCGGCGCCACTTGCGCAACCTGCGAGCATTGTGGCACCAGCGATACCGAGACCACCAGCTGCCGCACCCTTAAGAACTAGGCGACGGTCAACTTCGTGGTTCGAGATTTTGTTCAGCATTGAACCTCCTAATTGGACTCTTGGGAAAAGACTAATCCCCTAAATAGGGGTAGCGATGCTGATTTCATAACAAAATAATCACAAACGAACAATAAAGAACAAGCCCGAACATTTCGGAAAAGTTCCACTCAGGAAATTTGGGGCTTAAACCGCTGCTTTTTCCTGCGCTACAAGCTCCCTCACCCGAGGTATAACCTGCGTTGCATAGAGCTCTAGCGACTTCATGAGCTTGCTGTGAGGCATGGGGCCGTTTGCATACTTGAAATCAAACCTTGAGGCACCCAGTGCAGTAACCGCGTAGGCGATCTTTCTGGCCACCGTCTCAGGCGACCCAACATAGAGCGAGCCGCCATTAACCTCGGAAATGAAGTGCATCTTGGTTGTTGGTCCCCAACCCCGCTCCTTGCCAATGCGACCAAAAGCTGTTTCGTAATGCGGCCACTGCTCTTCGATGGCCTGCTCATCGGTCTCTGCGATGTGACCAGGGGAGTGAATGGAAATCGGTTGTTGCTCTTTGCCAAGTTTTGCGAGCGACTCCCTATATAGGTTTGCAAAGGGAGCAAACCTCGCGGGGTCGCCGCCGATGATTGCAAGTGCCATTGGAATTCCTAAACGGGCAGCCCTTAGAACCGACTCTGGGGATCCCCCCACTCCAACCCGAAGCGGGATGGCGCCTCGCCCAGTCTTTGGGTAGACCTCTTGATTTGATAGCCCAGCGCGCTTTGTGCCCTGCCAAGTGACGGCGTTCTCTTTGAGAAGCTCCACGAGTAGCTCGAGCTTCTCTTCGAACAGCACGTGGTACTCGCTGAGGTTGTAGCCAAATAGCGGAAACGATTCAGTAAACGATCCGCGACCTGCCGTTATCTCAGCTCTTCCATTTGAGAGAGCATCTATGGTTGCGAAGCGCTGGTAAACCCTGACGGGATCTTCCGAGGACAAGACTGTGACGCCAGTGCCGATCTTGATTCGGTCAGTGACTGTGGCAATGCCGGCCAGCACGGTGTCGGGAGCGCTCACCGCATAATCGTCACGGTGGTGCTCACCAATGTTGAAGCTGTCAAAACCCAGCTGCTCAGCATGGACGGCCTCTGCGACCACGTCTCTAATTACCTGACCCGCGCTCTTTAGCTTCCCCGAGTCGTCCAGAGAGATATCGCCAAAGGTGTCCAGCCCAAAGTGAATTTCAGTCATGGAAATAGTCTAGGGGGTCTAGACAAAAAAACAAGCTACGTGGTCGCGTCGACAACCCAATCAAGCTCCAGGCTCAGAATTTTCTTGTCGGCGGTTATCAAACCAAGCCCATTTGCCCTTGCCACCGCCATGATTTGGCGGTCCATCGGATCTGGGACCTGATGACTATGGAAGCTAGCAAACTCACTGGCAGCCGACCGACCGAAGGACAGCTCGCCGAACCCCAACTCGTGCCACCGAGCCACGTCTGCTTTGCCAAAGTTCAGTTTCCCAGACTTCGACTTGTAGCCAAGTTCGGCAATCGTGATTGTCGAGTAGAAAAGCTCCTCGAACTTCAGCAGATGAAGCGCGCGCCTCCCAAGCCGGCTGGGCCTTTCGTTCACCCACATGAGGACCTGTGAGTCGAGCAGGAAGCTGCTAATTAAGGAACTCGCCGTATTCGATCGAGTCCAAAAACTCCTGATCTAGCTTGTCCCACTCCTCATCCGAAATGTAGCCCATGGTGCCTCGGATAACACTAAAGTCGCGGGGCACGGTCCGCTCTCCCGGGCGGAGTGGAACCATCTTCATGATTACTTTGGCATTTCTGGCGACAAGACCTGCTCGCCAGACTCAACCAGCTTCGCAAGCTTTGAAAACTGAGTTTTTGCCTCGTGCAAATTGACTGTCATGACCATGAGCCTCAGGTTAGTCCGATTGGGTCAATGAGTGCGGCTGTGGAGAACTACTCTTTAGGTTTTTGCTTCTTTCCCGTGAAGAACTTGTAGGGGTCCTGAAGCATTCTCGAGACAATACCGATAGGTGAGTTCTCATAACCGACCTGGGTAACCTCGCGAACCTGCTGCTTCATCTCACGCTGTGTTGCTTGCTGGGTAGCACCACAGGTTAGGCACTTGGTGCCGTACTCGATTTTCCCGACATAGATGGTCTCTCGGCCCTTGTCGGAGTGGCAGAAACCGCAGATCTCTGGCTTGTCTGCCATTTCTCTCCTTAGATGCCCAGCTCTTCCTGCATCTTTCGCAGTTTGAAGATGGTGGCATCCTCATCGAGCTCAACATCATCGTAGGTGACGAGGTGGTCAATCGGGAGATCTCTCTTGGCCACGGCATTTTGTAGCAGGCCAATCGGGACTAAGTTCTCGGCTCTGGCATCATCGACCCGGTCCGCTACACCGCGAGCCGAGTAGCCACCAATGCCGTCAAATTTCTCCCCGGCCTTGTGTTCTTTCTTGGTCGAGGCAATAACCTCCGTCATCAGGCTGTCGCAGGTAAGCGTCTCGTAGCCATCGACCAGCATCTTTGCAACAGTCATCGGAGCCTCAACGGATGCTAGGTGGTAGGGGCGGTAGAGAGCAAAGTAGGGCCCTGGTCCCATTGACAGATAGCTCATCTCCTCTGCCACATAGGGACTGTCGGTCTTGATCACCACAAAGACCCCGGGAGCTACATCACCGGTGCAGTAGTCGACGACGCCGGTCTCGTCTAGAACTCCACCCTCGCCTGCTGGCTTGAAGACATCCTGCAGCGTGGTTCTGGAGGCCTGGGGGCCAATCATTCCGCGCTTGGTGAGCTTTAGACCGGTCGCATTCGCGAGCGCCGCCATCTCAATCATGGTCTTCGAACCGTCAGTAAACGAAGCCAGCATCTTGGGGTTCATGTGCTTCTTGGCAGCTCGCTCGGCAACGCTGTCGGGGTTCGAGTGTGGCTCAAAAGGATTGTTCTTGCCTTTTCCTGCCATAACTACCTCAAACGACAGATCCCTGGCAAAGTCCACAAGCTCCTTGGCCTCCGCAGGCTCATCGCCGTTGCAGACGCTATAGAGCACTCCATTTTCCCGGGCAATCTTGTGGAGCATTGGACCCACGGTCACATCGGCTTCCACGTTCAAAGTTGCCACGTGCTTCTTGGCCTTGAGGGCGTGATACATCACATCAGCACCAATTGCCGCAACGCCTGTTGCCTCCACCACGACATCAACATCGAGGCTCGACGCCACTGAGGCGTCTGTGGTTCCTGCCGGCTTGCCAGCTGCAATTGCTGCGTTCAACTCACCTGCATCGGAGGAAATAACTGGATCACCCATCCCCAAATCGTGAAAGGCCTGGGTGATTCGCTCGGGAGCGATGTCTGCAACAACGGCAACCTGAAGACCGAGGCGGTGAGACTGCGAGGCAAAGCCCCTTCCCATCTGACCGGCCCCCACCAGTGCGATTCTGAAAGGTCTGCCCTGCTTCTCAGCCAGCTCAGCTAGCTTCAGGCGGTACTGCATTAGTTGCTCCTTGTGATTTCTAATTTGGTGCCGACGGTTATCTCCGGCAGCTCGACCTGGGCGATGCACACATCGCCAGGTAGGTCGGCCTCTTTGTTGCCATCGGCCTTGAGATTCAGATGGCCCAGGTTGTATAGGTTGTCATTGGCAACCGAGCCAACCGCCAAAACCTCAAAGCTGTGGCCGTCGATTGAAACCGTGTCCCCGGGCTTTACTTGACCTTCTTTGTGCTCAACCCTGTGGATAATGCAGAAGGTCTTTAGTTCTTCTGGAGCGCCTTCACCGAAGAAGACGAGCATGCCTTCGGCCACAAAAGTCGGGACGAGCTCACCTATCTCGGTGACTGTGCTGCTGTAAAGCACGGTCATCGATTCTTATCTTTCTAAGTCTTTAGGCTGGGTTTATGTTGTCCAGCTTCACGCCGGTAACCAAAAGGTCCTCGGTGATGAACATTGCGAGCGGTCCCGCTGGGCTGGTGGCGTGAATGTCCACAGTTGGGACCTTCTTCATCGGGTAAACACCGATGCGAGCCGTGCCACCGCAGTCAATAACTGCAACCGCAATCTGATCGAATGGCTTCGAGGAGCTAAAACCGTCAAATGCCTCGCCACCGGTTAGTTCTGCAATCCTTGCGGCCAGTGGATGAATACCACCACCGGTAACCGAGTAAATGTATGGGCGATCTGAGGTCGGCTTGATGGTCAACGGACCACCCCAGCCACCTGGGCCCTTGTCAATCTTGACTGCCTTGTAATCTGCCATTTTTTGCTCCTTGAACCTCTTTGTTTTGGAACTCTGATTTCGGTGTAATCAGAGGATGGGCCAAATTGCTGACCCATCCTCTGATAACCCCCGAAAGGATTGTTTTGTTTCTAGCTGTACATTCCGAAGCTAGCCACGTAAGCAATTACTACGGCTAGCGGACCGGTGATCAGTCTCGAGAAGAGAACTGCTGGAACACCGACCTCGACTGTCTCTGGCTCAGCTTCTCCAAGGGCAAGGCCCACTGGGATGAAGTCACAACCAACCTGAGGGTTGATAGCGAAAAGAGCTGGAAGAGCCATCTGAGGAGGAATGTTGCCACGGCCGATCTCAACACCGAGCAGGGTACCCACAACCTGTGCGATAACCGCACCTGGGCCCAACAGCGGTGAGAGCACCGGAATGGCACAAACTACGGAGACAATCAATAGACCAACGATGTTGCCTGCTAGTCCCTTGATGCCGTTGGCAATCACGTCACCAATACCGGTGGCAAGAACCAAACCGATGATGAAGGCGATGAATGCCATGAAAGGCAGGATGTTACGGATGATGGTGTCGATTGTGTCGCGCCCTGCTTGGTAAAGGGTTCCAACAACTCCACCTACACCGCGGCCAATAGTGACCAGAACTTTATTTAGTCCGTCCATTAGGCTTTCGCTTCCTTCCTAGCTAGCATCCGGGCGGTGATCCATTCGGTCACGATGCCTAGGATGAAGATGACTACAAGTCCAACCAGTAGGAATCGCAGGGCAAGGTCACCAAGACCAAGGCCGAGCTGTGTAATTCCCGCTGCGATACCTAGGTAAACGAAGAGCTCACCTGGGTTAGCGTGTGGGAATAGACCCGTGATTGGGTGAACGTACGAAACCGCTGAATCGTAGAAAGCGGGCTTGTAGCGTTCGGGTAGGAAACGACCCATGGTGTAAGCCATTGGGTTCGTTAGGAAGAACACTGCCAAGAAAGGCAGCACCATATAGCGGACTGGGTACCAAATGAGACCGGGCTGCGCGGCTTTCTTACCGAGCGTTTCGATCTTCTCTGGTCCAATTAGTCGGATGAGAGCGTTCACAGCTGTGAGCAGAACAACCAGGGTCGGAAGGATTCCTCCCATGAGGCTAAAGAAGACCTCACCACCTTGGTTGAAGATACCAATGAAGTATTCAGCTCCACCTGCAATCGCTCCCCATACGCCTTCCGGTTCGGCAACCGTGTCAGCGCTGGCGAATAAATTCATCAACCCTCCTTTGGATCGAGACACGGTCATCTTTGACCGTGCTAATCGATACGCTAGCGGGCTAGCAGGAAGTTAAATGTGCTTAAAACTGTCACGTTTGTGCATTTTGCTCGAGCAGAGTTTTAGCGGCGTGCTTAGTAGCCTCCACCACTTTAAATTTTTGGTTCTCGACGCCTCGACCCTCGACCAGGTCACTAAGTTTGTGCCCAATAATCTCGTCAAAGGGTTTCGAGTTTGCAAAGACTGTCAGGCCCGCCAAGATCCTCGCTCCAGTGACCTCCCCGTCTTTTTGAGCCATCGCCACGAAGGCCCTGCCGCCGCGATAGCGATAGCCGCCCATTCCGACAGTTGTCGTGGTACCGGGAAGTCGAATCTCTCTAAGGTCATTCGAAAAACGCTGGGACTGCTTGACGGCCATGTAGAGCTGAAACACCCACATAACCGCGACTAGGAAAAGTATCCAGATCAGGATTTCCATCTAAACCAGCTCTCCTAACGTTTTGCTCTCGGCCGCCTCCAGAAGCTTCAGTGCGCAGTTGGAACTTGTGACCAGCTCCGAGATTAGTCCACCGCGCAGCGCTGCCAAGATGCCCTCGGTCTTCTCTTCTCCGGCAGCAACACCGACTACGCGTTTGATTCGTGCGATTTCGCCAAGCTCGAGTCCAACAGTCCTGTTATCGAGACGTGAGTTGATGCTCTTGCCATCGCGGTCAAAGAATCTTCCGGCGAGATCACCCTTCCAGGCCTCAAAGAAGTCTGGGTTCTCCTCTGGGGTGATGCCGGCTGATTGCAAGATGTGCTGCGAGCTGTGAGCTCCCTTGGAGCCAATGCCAACAAATGCGACATCCGCGGTCCTGGCCGAGTCGATCACTGCGGCGACCGATGGCTCTCGCATCAAAGCGATCTTTATGTCAGGCGACTGCACGATGGTGGGAGCGTGCAAAACCTGATACTGGGCGCTGTACTTTTCTGCCAGCGACTGAATTAGAGCGTCTCCGCTATAGCTTGAAGGGATTGCCGTCATGCCTCCCATAAGAGGTATGAACGTCAGATCTGGTCTTTTCTCAGGTTCCAGAGCATCCACCATCGCCTGGATTGACCTACCCCAACTGATCGCTACCTTTACTCTGGGTTTGAGGTGACTTAGAAAGCTTTGAATTGCAAGTTGCCCAACAGCTTTGTAGTCGCTTGTCGACCTTGGAACTTTGGCGACCATCGCCGCATCCAGGCCAAAACGACTGATCAACATCTCTTCGATATCTGTCTCGCGCTTTGTGGCCTCGTTGATCTTGATTTCAACGATGCCTCGTTTTTTTGCGACGGAAAGAATTCTCGAGACATTCGAGCGGCTAGTGAGCAGGGCCCTAGCAATATGGTCCTGGCTCATGTTCTGCTCGTAATACATGCGCGCGACCTTAACGATCAGCACCCTGTCTCTAGCTGTTGACATTGAGCTCCCTCTGCAACTCCGCGGCGAATTGAGTGAGTGCCTCAGCTCCATCGCCCGGGTCCGCAATTCTATGGTCAATCACAATTGTGCAGTCAATTTCGTAGCCAGAGCCAATTGCTCTGATCACTCCAACATTGAACCCTGAACTCTGCGGGTGGAACAGAAGGGTATTCGCCTGGCGAATGCCAAACTCCCCAAGGTCTGTTATCGAGGTGGTTGCCGGTTGCAGGTTCTCCGCTGGGATGCGGTTATCCCTTGCCGCCTTGAGAACGGCCTTGGCATTTTCTTCCCATTCGCCCGCGTCGATGTTTGATGCCGAAAATGTTGGTGAGACAAAGCCAAGTGGGCTCTTCACCAAAGCCGCGATTCGAATCTCTTCGATACTCACAAACGCGCCATCGACAAAGTTCTGATTTAGCTTCGGGAGAGCTCTCAGCGTTCTCACCCAGGCGCGCGCCAACTGAACGAACCGAGAATTGGCATCTTCTGCGAGCGGAGACCCAAGACCAATAGTCGTGCTCAGACTGAACTGGGGGATTTGGCTCGAGGTATTTACGACCTTGGCAATGTGCTCTCTTGCTTTGGCGGCCCTACTACCCGGAGCGGGTATGTCGCTTTGCTTGATAATCCCTGCCGCACTCGCAGGAGAAACCTGGGAAAGGTCGATGCCCGCCTCTGCCGCAAGCTTCCTAGCTCCAGGCATCGCCAAGACCTGAGAGCCGGCCACCTCTGACTTCGGGGCCACTGCCTCCTCAGCTGGAGTTGGCTCTTCGTTTACCGTTTCCGGGACCTCGGGAGCCTGGTCAAACATTCCTGCCAGAAGGTCTTCGCCGACTGTTTCAAGGACAAATAGAGGTGCGCCAACATCGATGACATCTCCGGGACCGACCGAGACCTCGGTGACCTCACCCTCATGGTCGCTCTCAACCTCCATGTCGGTCTTGTCGGTTCCGACAACAGCAACCACCTGGCCCTTTTCTACCCTGTCACCCACTTTGACCAGGATCTCCACGACCTCACCCTCGGTCATGGTCATGCTCATCTTTGGCATCACAACTGGGGTCTGAGCCATTAGACGCCCCTCATTAGGCTCTTCGCACCCTCAACGATGTCATCTAGCTGGGGAACCACGGCCTTTTCTAGCTGCGGTGCATATGGAATCGGCACGTCCATGCCGCAGAGTCTGGTCACAGGTTCCGTGAGCGAGTAAATGGCAGGCCCCTCGGCAACTCGAGCAGCTACCTCAGCCATAAAGCCGACGTGCTTTGGGGCCTCCTGCACAAGCATTAGCCGTCCCGTCTTGGCCACAGATGCATTAATTGGGTCCATGTCCAGTGGGCTCAGGGTCCTGACGTCAATCACGGCCGCCTCGATGCCCTGCGAAGCAAGTTGCGCTGCCGCCTCCAGCGACCTGGAAACCATCACACCGGTTGCAACAATCGTCAAATCGCTGCCCTCGCGCACGGAATTAGAGACACCAATGGGTGTGCGGTACATCTCCTGGGGCACATGCCCCGAGGTCTTGTAGAGCAGCTTGTGCTCCAGAACAATCACTGGGTTTGGATCATCCAAAGCTGCAAGGAGCAATCCTTTGGCATCAGCAGGAGAGGAGGGCAGGACTACCTTGAGCCCTGGTACATGTGCAAACCAGCTCTCCAAGGATTGCGAGTGTTGTGCGGCGGCTCCAGTTCCAGAACCGGAGGGAGCCCTGAGCACCATCGGCACTGACAACTCACCACCCAGCATGAAGTGGATCTTGGCTGCCTGATTCACAATCTGGTCCATCGCCTGGGCGGTGAAGTCTGAGAACTGAATCTCCACGATTGGCTTCATGCCAACCAGCGCTGCACCAACAGCCGCTCCAACTATTCCAAGCTCGGAGATGGGCGTATCGCGAACACGCTCCTCACCAAAGCGGTGGTAGAGATCGCCGGAAACTCCAAAAGCTCCGCCGTAGACCCCAATGTCTTCGCCGAGCATGAACACACTTTCATCGGCCTCCATGGCCTGGCCGATAGCCTCGCGGATTGCCTCGGCATAGGTGATGATGCGCTCTGCCAACTACCCCACCTGCCTAAAGACTGAGCTGAGCAGCTCTCCAGGGTCTGAGTCGGGAGCCTGGGTGGCCTCCTGAATTGCAAGCCGCACGGCATCGCGGACCTTTTGTGTCAGCTGCTCGACCTCCTCCGTTGTGAGCTGCCCAGACTCAACGACCCTGGTCTCAAAGATCCCGACCGGGTCCTTGGTCTTCCAAAACTCAATCTCTTCCTTGGTGCGGTAAAGGTTCTTGTCACTCTTGGAGTGGCCCTTATGACGGTAGGTGAGGCACTCAATCAGAGTGGGTCCGCCTCCGGACCTAGCTCTGTTCACAGCCTCCTTTGCAACCTCAAAGACTGCATCGACATCGTTTCCATCCACGGTCACACCTGGGAAGCCGTAGGCAGCTGCCCGCTCCGAGATCTTTTCAACCTTCATGCTCTTCGCGGTCGAGAAACTCATGCCGTACTTGTTGTTCTCACACACAAACACCACCGGGAGGTCCCAGACCGCTGCCAAGTTCAGAGCCTCGTGAAAGGCACCCTCGTTGGTTGCGCCATCGCCAAAGAACGAGACAACCACATTGTCCTTACCCTGCATCTTCTGCGCGAGAGCAGCCCCAGCTGCGATGGGAATACCTCCGGCAACGATTCCATTGGCGCCTAGGTTTCCGGTCTCGACATCTGCGATGTGCATGCTGCCACCACGACCTCGGCAATAGCCCGTCTGCTTTGCCAGCAGCTCAGCCATCATGCGAGTTAGGTCGGCCCCCTTGGCAATGCAGTGAGAGTGCCCGCGGTGGGTGGAGGTTATGAAGTCTGTCTTTCTAAGCGCGGCGCAAACCCCTGTGGCAACTGCCTCCTGGCCAATCGAGAGGTGCATGGTTCCATGCATGAGACCCCTGGCAAAGAGGCCATCAACCGCCTCCTCGAAGAAGCGGATTGCCAATAGCGACTCAAGCGAAGCGCTAGCGGCCTCCTTGCTCGAGGAGATAGGTCCCTGCTCTGGAGCGAACAAAGGAGTAATGGTGGCCATTTTTGCCTCACGTTTTTGCTGACATTTGTGCAGCTAGGTGAAATTATGGCAATTCACAGGGGTGATTAGAGCCCTGTTGACTTGCACATTCGTGCAAAAGGTGCGCAATCGCTCTAGGGCTTAGGCTGATTGGGTGCTCTGGCGACTAATTCAAATTTCTAGACCCGTTCTATGGGTCAACACCATCGGAACCACCGTCATGGGCATGTGGCTTTCGGGCTACATCTGGAACTGGGAAATACTCCCAATCCTTATCTGGGTGACCTTCCCCTTCAACCTGCTCATCTATGGCATCAACGACATCTTTGACCAAGAGACAGACAACATCAATGCCCGGAAGGGCTCCTACGAGGGTGCGCACATCTACCCCAACGAAGTCAGGCCGATCTGGATTGGTGTCATTGTTACTAACGTCCCATTCCTGATCTACTTCGCGCTAACGCTTCCCTGGCAGGCGGTTGCTTGGATGCTCGCTTACAGCCTCTTCTTCACCTTCTACTCAGCGCCTCCTTTGAGGTTTAAGGCAAGGCCATATCTCGACAGCTTCTCAAACACCGACTACGCCTTTCCGCTGGCATTTGTTCCACTGGCTTTGGGCCACGAACCGCTTTGGCTCGGAGTAATTGGGCTGATGGCATGGTCAATTGCTAAGCATGCCTATGACGCAATCCAGGACATTCCCCAAGACAGCGACACCGGCATTACCACCACCGCGGTTCATCTAGGTGTGCGGGGGACGCTTGTATGGTCTGGGGTTTGGTGGCTGGTTTCAACAATCTTCTTTGGCCTTGTGAATCTCCCGCTGGCTGCTGCAAACGCCCTGATCGCCGGCTACCTCGTCCTCTCCGTATGGAGAAAGCCAACTCCTGAGCAAGCCCATGACGTCTATAAATACTCGATAGCCTTCCCCTACGTCGCAGGTGCTGTGGCGGGTGTCCAGCTGGTGGTTGGGATCACCTTCGGGGTGTATCCATAAATGGCAAAAACTATCGTCGTCATCGGGGCCGGGCTCGGAGGTCTAACCGCTGCCGCCCTGCTCGCTCAGGCTGGACACAAAGTCACCGTATTGGAGCAGGGCGACTGGATCGGTGGCAAGAGCCGAAGGATAGAGGTTGCCGGGCAGGTAATTGACACTGGCCCCTCGCTCTTCACTTTCCCAGGTGTCTGGGAAGCCTTCCTCGCAAAGTACCAAGCGCTTGGCGGCAAACTCCCCAAGGAGCTTGAGTTCATTCGGCTGGCCGAGTTGGGGAGGTACTTTTTCCGCGACGACCAGATTGATATTCCAATCCCCCAAGAACACCAGTGGCATGCGCCTTGGCAAAGGTTTGTTGACGAGCACAAAGACCTCGCGGGACCCATAACCACACTCTTGACCTCGGCTCCAATGGATCTAAAGTCGCTTCCCGCACTCGGAAAGCTTCTAGGTGTCTACGGTTCCAGGCTTTCCACAAACAACTATCTAAAGTCGCTTGACTGGATGCCCGATGGGCTCAAAGAACTGATCGCCATTCACACCCTCAATGCAGGGGTCTCCCCAGACCAAACACTTCCGATCTATGCCTCGATGACCGCCATCATGAGCGAGCAGGGAATCTCAGTTCCCAGAGGGGGAATGAACGAGGTTCCCAGAATGCTTGCGAAGCTGGCTCAAGACTCAGGCGCTGAGATTCTCACGGGCCAACGGGTGAGGGAAATTTCCAAAAATGGGGTCAAGACCTCCGACCAAAGCTTTAGCGCAGACATAGTGATCTCTTCGCTGGACGCCTCGTTGACCAATGCTCTCTTGACGGGGAAGAAGCCGGAGGTTGCTCCAAACCGATCCTGCTCAGGCGTGGCCATATACGCAGCACTAAAGCAGCCCCTGCCAGAGGGCACGGTAACCCACTCGGTCGTGATGCCAGATGATCCGGGCGACCTCTATCGCGCTCTCAAGTCAAACTCGGCACCTGAGCAAACCATGAGCTTTGTCAACTACTACGAGCCAGGGTCTGTCTATGCAAACAGCAAGGCAACAGTTGCGGTTTTGTTGACAGCGCCTGCCGATAGCGCCGACTATGACCTTGAGACCACTTGGGTAAGGGACGAGATAGATCGGGTCTCTAATCTGATTGGCCTCGATTGTCCTATCGACCAGTTATTTGAGGACTACAAAATCCTCAACGCAAACTACTTCGAGAGTTTTGGAGCACTTGGGGGTGCTCTCTACGGAGCAAAGAACCCACTTTGGCAGTCCGGGCCATTTCACAACCCGAGCTACCGAAGCCTAAGACGGCCATGGTTATATCGGGTTGGTGCATCCGTTCACCCTGGAGGGGGAATACCTGCGGTGATGGGTGGAGCTATGAACTCGATTTCGAGTTTGATTTAGTTTTTCTCGTCGGTCTCAGGATTGAACTGGCTATCTTCAGTCTCTCCAAGAGAGCCCTTCCAATAGCGTATTTGCGCTTCAAAATCACTCTCGCTGGGAGCGGTCCACTTTTGGGGCTTCGCTGTTTGTTCGGTTTACCAAAAACCATCGCCTGAAAATTCGTCTAATTTCCTGCGTCTCCTTGGGGATGGGGGCTATTCGCCCTCCGATTGTGAGTCTAGTCTCCCCAAGACCTCGAGGTCAGGCTCGTAACGGAATTCTCCACTCCAGCCTGCGTCAATGCCTGATCCCCCAACAATCAAGCCGTCTTCGATGACTACGAAAAAGCTTCCGTAGTCAGGGTGGGCTAGCGAATAGCCCTGCTCCGTCTGCTCAATTACCGTGGCTTCTTCGCTGAGCATTGCCCAGGCTGAGTAAACGGTAAAGAGTTCTTTTTGTTGGACCCCGACGATGTCATCAAATTCAAGGTTGTAAAGAGCAGCTACAAACTCGTCTCCGGGTTCATAAGTAAGAATGTAGCGATCTCCCGCAGAGGTAACTTCCTCGGTCATGCCGTTTTCTAAAAACAACTGGTAACTATCGCGGATTACATCTGCGTAGCTGACAACCTCCTCGGGCTCCTCTGGGGCAACTGTGGCGATGAAGTTCTTCACGGCAGGTAGTTGATCAGCCGCTGGCAACGCCTCACCATCTGCACAGCCGGCAAGTAGCGGCAGTAAAAGGGTTGCCAAAAGAAGCTTTTTCATACCGGCAAAAGCCTAGTTCAAGGTGCTGAGAACTAATTGATTGCCAAGGTTGTGAACATAGGATTGGGCGAGGAGAGGCCCCATGCAAATCACAACCCGAGCAGTTCGCGCGCGCTGGTCGCTGGCAGTGTTGTTCTTGGTCATGGGCATCAGCTCAATGGCTTGGGTTCCTCGAATTCCCGAGATCAAGAGCGACCTAGGACTAAACGACGCACAATTTGGCCTAATGCTGGCCGCGAGTAGTGTCGGTGCCGTGTTGGGAGCCCAGTACTCAGGCAGGCTCGTCCATCTGCTGGGGTCAAAAAACACCCTTAGAATCTCACAATTTGTCATGCCTGCCGGTGTCATAACAATGGGCCTTACGATGACGGTCCCTGGGATTATGGCCGGGCTTTTCATCTTGGGCCTTGGATACTCCGCTATGGACATCGCTGCCAACTCTCAGGCTGTGATTGTTGAGAAAATCACAAAAAGACGGTTCCTTGCCTCGCTACACGGAGCATGGTCTATTGGAACCTTCTTAACCGCGGTCTTTGGAGGTGCTGTGGTGAGCCTGCTCACACCAGGCGAGAACCTATTGATCCTTGGTGTCACCGCCATATTCATCTTCATCCCGCTGACGGAGCAAATGCTTGCAAGCGGTCAAGACGAGCACAAGGGTGCCGAGGGCTCCAGCTCCAAAATGCCTTGGTTCGGTGGCAAATATATTCTGCTGTGGGCGTTTGCCATTGGTTCTCTCGGGAGCTTTGTTGCCGAGGGTGCAGCTATGGACTGGGGAGGAATTCTTCTTGCGGAGCACATGGGTGTAGCACCCGGATTCACCGCTTCCGTTTTTGCCACATTTTCACTAGCGATGATCATCTCTCGCTTCACATCGGACCGCATCATGGAAAAACACGGAAGCTACAAAACGGTTTTGTTCGCTGGCATCTTTGGAGGTGGCTTCTGGGCTATCAGCATCCTCACCGCGGTGCCGCTTTCAGCAAGCAACCCAATTGCAGCCATGATCTTGATAAACGCAGGGTTCTTCGCAGCTGGTCTGGGCATAGGACCTATCTTCCCTGCCTACATTCTCGCGAGCGCCGAGATCCCGGGAGTCCCCCCTTCACTGGGCATCGCCAGAATCGGAGTCATCTCCATCGCTGGATACTTCATCGGTCCAACGATTACGGGTTTCATTTCGGAGCTGACGACACTGCCAATTGCGTTGATGTATCCGGCAGGGGCCTTACTTCTCTCTGGATACCTGGCCCGGTACCTAAAGACAATCAAATAAGAAACCCATCAAGTCGTGAAATTCTTGATGGGTTTCAGCGCGCTTGGAGGGACTCGAACCCCCAACCTTCTGATCCGTAGTCAGATGCTCTATCCATTGAGCTACAAGCGCTAGGTGCAACTGCCGAGTCTAACGGAATCGGGCGATGATGATAAGTGCCTATTCAACAGCCTCAGAAAAACTGGACAGTCGTCACTCAGTTAGCTAGTGGCGGAGACGGAGGGATTTGAACCCTCGAGGGGCTTTTGGGCCCCTACCCACTTAGCAGGCGGGCGCACTCGACCAGGCTATGCGACGTCTCCAGTGCCCTGAAAGCCTATAAGAAAACGCACCTCTAGAGAAACTAGCTTGAACAGCTCTTGACTGAGGCGTTAGTTCCCTGAACCCAGTCCGGCAAGATGTCCTCGGACTCGCT
>JADHKY010000013.1 GCA_016780945.1 Aquiluna sp.
GTTGAATAGCTCCTGATTGCGAGAAGATTCTCAACCTGAATGCTCTCGGGGTCACAGGCTATTGACATGTCGTTGCGAATTAGATCCACAATCATCAGATTCTCGGCCCGCTCCTTTGGGTCACTGCCGAGCTGGTTCATCAGTTCCGCATCTCTCTTGGCATCCTCAGAGCGGCTGCGGGTTCCCTTGATTGGCGAGGAGAGCACCCTGGTTCCGTGACTAGAGACAAAAAGCTCCGGTGTGATCGAGACATAGCTGCGGTCCTCAAGTCTTATGAAACTTGAATATGGTGCTGGGTGCTCTTTGCGAAGTCTTAGGAAGTAGCTCAGTGGATCGCCGGAGTAATCACCGCGAAGCTTGGTGGTCAGGCAAAGCTGATAAACATCGCCCGCTGCAATGTGCTCTTTTACTCTCTCGATTTTTTCCCTGTAAACCTCCCTACTGTCAATGGCAGAAAGCTCTGCGGAGGTAGCGGCAGGCTTTGTTAGCTCATAGCTGGAAGCCTCCCCGCCAACAAGCGCCAGTCTAAGTAGGGCTGCGTGGTGCCAAGAGTCAAACTCGGCCCGATCTGGAAAGTCACCTATGAAATACATCGCCTTGGCGTCGTGATCATAGACAAAAGCTCTGTCCACGCTCAAAAGCTCAAACTGGCTGATGTCTTGAGCCGAGTTGGAGTAGTGAATCACTCCCACATAGCCAGGCCGAAAGGCAAATGGCACGTCCAAGTGCTCGCGGGTTATCGAAGGTTTGAAGCTGCTTGCCGGAACGCCGGCCCCAATAACCGAATAGCGAGCGGTTGGGTGGTGCTGTCTATCGAGCCAAAATGCGCCTGGAAGATGACCAAAAAAGGAAACGAAGGTGTCAGTGAGCGATGTCCAGGCGTTCAACCGTTCGCAGTACAGTGGCATAAGGCACCCCTCTAGCCTCGTAGTCTAGTAATCGTGAGCGTTTCAGGTGATTTCTTTCAGTTCCGCTCGGGCGAACTGACAAAGGTCGACATTGCACTAACCGACTTACTCACTGTCGCCGACAGTTGGCTTGTCACAAACGGCCAAACCCGGGCTCTAGATCGCCACCTGCAGCGTTTTTCGAAATCAATAGCCGATGAGAAAACCCAGAAACAATTGCCTGCTTTTTTTGCCTCTCTGGTTGCGACAACTCCGCAAGAGGGAGATTGGTTTCCGCGCATCGAATATCGCAGGTCCCAGCCAGAGGGTGAGCGGCTGTTTTTGAGAATGCGGCCGGCTCCCGAAAGAACTGAAGTCTGCTCGCTTTGGACACTAGATAAGCCCGACCCAAGAACTGAGTTTCACACCAAGGGTCCTGATCTCTCAAACTGCCAGGCGCTACGCAGGGCTGCAAATCTCCATGGCGCTGATGAGGCCGTGATTCTCAGTGACTCGGGAAAGATTGCCGATGGTGCCCTGAGCTCAATTGTGTGGTGGCAAGACGAAGTTCTCTGCGCTCCAGATGCAACAACCGACTGGCTCCCGTCGATAACCCGCGAGCTGGTTTTTGAAATTGCTGGGCAGGCTGGATATGAGACTAGAGAGACAAGCGCAGCACCGGAGGAGCTAGCAGGCTGCGAGGTCTGGTCACTCAGCGCTCTCCAAGGTATTCGCGGAGTCACCAGCTGGGGAGACATCAGCCTTGGCGAGCTAAGAATGCAACGTCCTTTTAGCAAGCGGTTGGCCTTACTCAATCAAAATCTCCCCACGCCGGATGAGGTATTCGAGGCGTTTGGAACAAGCTGATGTGCGGAAGATTTGTAGTTGCCAAGGAGGTTGGCGGAATCACCGAGCTCTTTGAGCTTGATGAGGTGCCAAAGGATTACAACCCGATTAGCTACAACATCGCTCCGACTCAAGAGATTGGCATGATTGTCGAGCGCGAGATAGAGGGAGTCCCCTCAAGGGAGCTGCACCTAGCTAGGTGGGGACTGATTCCGCACTGGTCCAAAGAGCTGCCAACTGCTCCCCTATTCAACGCAAGAAGCGAGAGCGCATTAGAAAAGCCAAGCTTCAAAGATGCGGCTTTGAGAAAGCGTTGCGCAATTCCAGCCTCAGGCTATTTCGAGTGGCAGGGCGAGGCTGGAAGCAAGAAGCCTTTCTACATTCACCCCGCTGAGGGCATGCTTGCCTTTGCGGGAATCTATTCGTGGTGGCGGGATCCGTCCAAGGATCAAAGCGATCCCGCGAGGTGGCTGCTCACGTGCTCAATTTTGACCAAAGCTGCCTCCCCCGCATTAAGTGAGATTCACGATAGGAGCCCGATCCTGCTCTCTCCTGAGAACCTTGGTTCCTGGCTCGCACCTGACTACCAGACAAGTAGCGAGTTGGTCCAGGCTCTTGGTCAAGAGTCCGATGAGCTGGCAGCGAGCCTAGAGTTTTATGAGGTGTCAGGGGCTGTTGGAAGCGTTTCAAATAACAATTCGAACCTGATTGAGCGGGTTTAGCTAATCCATTTTGAAAATGTCTGGCGTTAGCCATACACTATTTATTCGAACAAATGTTCGATAAATGGGTAGGGGCTTAGACAGTGCAGATAGAGACCCTTTCGGGTGTTGTAGTGGACCTAGATGGTGCACCGGTCTGCTTCATCTGGAGGGGTAGCGAATACCTGGTCGCCTCAAGACCGGTGCGCTGGTATTCCAGGCGGATCTGGTGGGAGGAAAGCTCCGCTGCCCCTAAGGGAGCGGGTCCCCTCATGGAGGTAGAGATGTGGCGGCTCTGGGCTACATCAGAGAGCTCCAGGACTCTTTTTGAGCTTAGACACCTGCAGCCAGCAGACAGCTGGGAGATATACCCGCTGGAGAGCTGATGGGCTTTACTCATCTAAACCTGGCAAGCGCCTACTCCGCGCACTACGGAGTCAATCGTCCCGAGCAGTTGGCTGCTGCTGCAAGTGCTCTCGGCTTCGAGGCTCTGGCGGTAACCGACAGGGACGGCCTCTACGGAGCGGTAAAGCATATTGCCGCCTGCATCAGGGAGGGCATCCACCCGATAGTTGGGGTGAATCTAGAGATTACCGACATGGGAAGGGTGGTAATCCTTGCTCACGGCCACACTTCCGGAAGCGGCTGGAGTGTTATCTGCAGGGCAATCTCACTGGCCCACAACTCAAGGGGCAAGGAGCGAAGACCCAGGCTGAGCCTCGATGAGCTAGCAGCAATGATCAGAGAGAACCCGAGCTGCAGCGTCTTGATAGGTCCTCAGAGCGGTATCGCTAGCAAGCTGTTGGTGAGCCCCGCTAGCGCCAGGGAAGAGCTTGATAGCTGGCTCAGCGCAATACCGCAGCCGGG
This sequence comes from Aquiluna sp., assembly GCA_016780945.1. GTDB lineage: Bacteria > Actinomycetota > Actinomycetes > Actinomycetales > Microbacteriaceae > Aquiluna. The sequence goes on from JADHKY010000013.1 coordinate 3,302, forward strand.
TGTTTTAGCAATCGAGGTGGTAAATCAACTAAGCAAACCGGGCAGCATCGCCTCTGAGGAGCACGCCAGAGCCATGCTCAGACTGGCCGATTCCGCAGGGGTGCCTGCGGTAATAACAAACGCCGCCAGATACCTAGAGCCAGATGATGCGCTAACCGCCGACGTCTTGGATTCCGCCAGGCACCTAGAGCAGCTCGGCCTATTTGCAATGCAGCCAAACGCCCAGGCCTGGATGAAGCCGGCTGCGATGATGTTTCGACTCGCTCTCGATGTCTGCGAGGACACAAAGCGGGCTCAAAAGCTAATCCAGAAGACCGAGCAGCTGGCAAGCCGCTGCATATTGGACCCCGAGAGCGACTGCGGCTTTGGTAGGCCAAAGACACCCGAGCAGCAGGCTCTAGGAATTGAGGGAAACCCCTTTGAGGTGCTGTGGCAAAAGGCACACTCAGCAGTAAATGAGCGCTACCCCAATGCCAAAGCCCCCCAGCTTGCGCAGATCCAACACCGACTCTCAAAGGAGCTAATTGCAATCAATGAGCTGGGGTTTGCCACCTATTTCCTAACGGTTGCAGACGTCGCACAAATGATCCGGGACATGAGGATTCGTAGTGCCGCAAGGGGTTCTGGGGCTGGCTCCTTGGTCAACTACCTGCTTGGCATTAGCGGTGTTGACCCGATAAGCGAGGGGCTTTTATTTGAGCGCTTTCTCTCAACCGAAAGAAGCACCCTTCCCGATATCGACATTGACGTTGAATCAGCCAGAAGGCACGAGATCTATAAAAACATCTTTCGTCGCTACGGCGGCAAGCGGGTGACGCTGCTTTCAATGCAGTCCACCTACCGAAGTCGAGGGGCAGTACGCGACAGCGGCATGGCTCTGGGCATTGATGAGGATGAGATAGACCAGATTGCAAAAAACATCTGGAGATTTTCTGCCAGAAACTTTCGAGGGGCGATGGAGAAAAAGCCGGAGCTTGCAAGGTTTAGTAGCGATACAAAGACAAACGACAGGCTCAACCTGCTGGTGGATATCACCGAGCGGCTAGATCGGCTCCCAAGGCACATCTCCGTCCACCCCTGCGGGGTGATACTTGGAAACTCGAGCTTGCTTTCGCTAACACCAACCGAGCCAAGCGGTATTGGACTACCCATGAGCCAGTTCGATAAGGACGACATGGACCCCATGGGTTTTCTAAAGCTCGATGTCCTTGGGGTGAGGATGCAGAGCGCCATGGCCTACACGATCCGAGAGATAGCAAGAGTGAAAAAGAAAAAGGTAGATCTCGATGCTGTAGACAGGGAGGACAAGAGCGTCTTTGAGCAAATCAGAACAACCAACACCCTGGGTATTTTCCAGATTGAGAGCCCTGGCCAGCGCGAACTAACGGGAAAGCATCAACCAACCAGGTTCAACGACCTCACGCTGCAGATATCGCTGTTTAGACCGGGTCCGATGAAGGGCAACATGATCAAGCCCTACCTAGATGGCAGGCACGGACTAATAACCCCCGACTATCTCCACCCTGACTTGAGGCCGATTCTCGAGGAGAGCTATGGCGTTGTGGTGTTTCACGAACAGCTGATGCGGATTATGCAAAAAATGACCGGTTGCAGCCTGGCTCAGGCAGACGAGATGCGCAGAAAGCTAGGAAAGGAGTCAAAGGCTGCCAGCGTCTCAAACTACTTCCACAAAGCAGCCGCTGCTCGCGGCTACCAAAAACAGCTGATTGAGAAGGTCTGGTCGATTATCGAGGGGTTTGGAAGCTTTGGGTTCTGCAAGGCTCACGGAGCCGCCTTTGCCCTCCCCACCTACCACTCCGCCTGGCTCAAAACCCACTACCCCACCGAATTCATTGCGGGGTTACTCACTCATGATCCGGGTATGTATCCGCGGAGGCTATTGATCGCAGAGGCCAGAAGGCTTGGGGTTCGCATTCTCCCGATAGACGTAAACCGTTCGACAAATGAATACCTGGTGGAGAAGATGGCAAAGGGTCACGGGGTCAGGATGGCTCTGACGGAGATAGCCGGAATCTCAAACAGGGAAATAGAGCGCATTATCTGCGAGCAGCCCTTTAGGGACATTGCCGATTTCTACATCAGGGCAAGGCCAGCGAGAAGAACCCTGGAGCGGCTTGCGCTTATCGGTGCACTGGACTCTTTGGCCGGTATATCGGGCGAAGAGGCTCAGCACAGCCGAGGAGACCTGCTTGTACACATCCGGCAACTAACTGCGAAGCGTCCTGCAGTGAATGACGCCAATCAACTTAGCTTTGAGCTTGGTTCGCTAGACACCTTGCCCCAGGGAAACCCCTCTCCCTCAAAGCAAGAAAGACTCGATCAAGAGCTCAAATACACCGGCATGGACATATCTGCTCACCAGATCGAGAGGTTCCAGGAAATGCTCGATGACCTGGGGGTGGTGAGAGCATCGGAGCTAGTTGGGCTCAGAAGCAACACTGAGGTGTTGGTGGCGGGTGTGAGGGTTGCGACTCAAACACCTCCGATGCGAAGTGGCAAGCGCGTAGTTTTTATCAGCCTCGACGATGGCACAGGCTGCGCGGATGCAACCTTCTTTGACGAGGCTCAGCGCAGGTGTTCAAGCCTGCTGTTTCAAAATCGACTTCTCCTGATATCAGGAAAGACCCGACGCACGGGGGTGCGAGGGGTCTCGGTCCTGGCCGAAAATGCCTGGGATCTCAGGCAGCTTTGGCTTGAGTGGGAAAAGAAGGCTTCTTAGTCGTTGTTGAAGATCGCTAGCAGCCTCAAGATCTCGATGTAGAGCCAGATTAGAGATGCGGTGAGCCCGAAAGCAGCACGCCACTCCATCTGCTCAGGCCAGCCCTGGGCAACTCCCTGACGAATAGTTTCGAAGTCGAGGTTTAGCGTGAAGGCAGCGAGACCAACACCGACGAGAGCGATCAACCAGCCAAATGGGCTGGTGTAGACGCTAATGCCGGCAAATAGAGCGAAACCAAGGTTTACCATCGCAAACACGAAGTAGCCCATGATCGCAAAAGTCATAATGCGAGTGAATCTGGCATCAACCTTTATCCAGCCAAAACGGTAGGCAGCAAACATCGAACCCGCGGTAGCAAAGGTTCCAATGACAGCGGTCTGAACAATGCCTGGATACATCGCCTCGAAGATGCCGCTGATGCCTCCAATGAAGACTCCCTGCACAAGCGCGTAGGCCATCATGACCCCAGGACGCACGGTCTTGGAAAACGCTGCCCAAAGTCCTAGTCCCAGTCCAACGAACATGGCTGGGAAAGCAAGGCTGTAAAGACCAAAGAACCAGGTAACCCCGGCTCCAACCAGCACGGCAAGGAACATACCCATCACCTTGGAGGTCGTACCCTCCATGGTCATGCGAGTCTGAGTGATCCGACCAAACTCTTCGTCTACGACGCTTGGGCTGATTCGCTCTGCCATGAGTCCGGTCTTCATCGACTGATTGAAAGCTGGATTGTGTGACAACTTGGCTCCTTATTTATGACTGGTTCAGGCCTGATTCTAAGTTAGGAAACTGGAAATATCCTGCGAAAATGCTGCTTGTGGTGGACCTGAGGGGACTCGAACCCCTGACCCCCTGCATGCCATGCAGGTGCGCTACCAGCTGCGCCACAGGCCCAAAAGCTTTGTAAGTCTACACAAGATTCAATCCACTGGCACCACGGGGCAATCGCGCCAGAGGCGCTCAAGCGAGTAGTACTCGCGTTCCTGCTCGTGCATCACGTGGACGACTAGATCTCCAAAATCTAAGAGCACCCACCGACCAGTCTGCTTGCCCTCTCTGAATCTTGGCCTGAGCTTGTGCTTTGCAAGTTCGTCCTCGACGGCTTCGGCGATAGCCACCGCCTGACGCTCGTTCTTAGCCGAGACGATCAGAAACACCTCCGCTAGAGCAAATGGGTCAGTCACATCGAGCGCAACTAGCTCCTCGCCAAGTTTCTCTTTTGCCGCCGCTGCGGCAATTTTCAGGTGGGAGATTGTCTCCTTGCTAGCGGCCAAGCCCTAGCCTCCAACAGCGCTGAGAATTGTCATTACCGAAAGTATTGCAGCTATAACGAGCCCAATCGCACCCACACCAACCGCATACGGCTTCCACCAGCCTCTTCTTAGGACTTTTGTTGGCACAGCCACAAAACTCGAGCGTTCATCGATGAGCTGGAGGGCACTGATTGGCTCGACCGTGGAAATAACACCCGTGACGCTTTCGCCCTCTTCGCCATCTAGCCCGTCCATACCCTCAAGTGCTGAGGTGCTGGGTCCTGTCATTGGGCCGGAAATAACCTCGATTGACCCCGTTATGGCAATCTCCCCGGTCTCTATCGGCATGGAAATTGCTTCCGGCATCGTTTCGAGAACTATTGACTCCGTAGAAGGCTCTGAAAAGAGGTTCTGACCTGTAAAGGTTGGCTCTGGGAAGTCGACCACAGGCGCATCGATGGTCATGGGTTCGGCATACGCTGCTCGGCGAGCTCGTCTCGAATCAGACTGGGCTAACGGTGCCGTGGCCTTTTGGACTGGAGTGTCAATCCTCGGTGATGCTCCAAATAGGCCCTGCTCGCGCATCTGGCGCCTGGTGAGCTCCGGCTGAGCACCAGGCACCGCTTGGTGCTGACTTGGGGGCAGATTCTCAGGCGGTCTTGATTGGGGTGCGGTGAGCGTTTGAGGAGGAGCTTGCTGGAGAGAAATTGGCTCTCCCCTGCGCTCTGCCTCTCTAAGCTCTCGCCTAGTTAGATGTTGAGTCACCTAGTCCCCTGTAAAGCCGGTGTTTGGCAATGTACTGGACAACCCCGTCGGGCACCAAATACCAAATTGGTTTACCAGCGGTTGCTCTGTCTCTTATATCGGTAGAAGAGATTGCCAACGCGGGGACCTCGAGCTGTGTAATTGTCGCGCCCTCGACGTTTGGAAGCTCGAGGTTGTGCCCCGGCCTGGTCACCGCAACGAAGTGAGCCAGATCCCAGACCTCATCGATTTGCTTCCATGCCAGAATCTGCGCAATCGCATCGGCACCTGAGATGAAGAAGAGTTCTGCCTCTGGCTTAAGCCGCTTGATTTCTTTCAAGGTGTCCACTGTGTAGGTGGTTCCGGGTCGATCAATGTCCACCCTGCTCACCTCGAACCTCGGGTTAGCAGCGGTGGCAATCACCGTCATTAGGTAGCGATGTTCTGAAGAGCTAACTACCTTCTTGTGCCAGGGCTCGCCTGTGGGAACAAAGATGACCTCATCAAGTTCGAAAGCATCAGCCGCCTCTGACGCGGCAACAAGGTGGCCATGGTGGATTGGGTCGAAAGTTCCACCCATCACGCCAACGCGCGGCCCCTTGGCGTTCATGAGCTTCTAGTGGCCAGCCTGCTGGTTCGAACGGCGCATGTTGCGATTTGAAACATCTCGATAAGACCAAGTAACCGCACCCAATGCAAGAAAGCCAATCATTGCAAGTGCCCCATACAAAATTGCGGGCATTGGCAGCTCGTTGTGGTGAACGATTGCTTCCTCAAGAAGTATTGAAATCACTGTCTCTCCTAAGTCGACTCTCAGTTTAGCTTCGGACCTGGCCGTTGCCCCTAATCAGCCACTTGGTACTGGTTAGTTCACTAAGTCCCATGGGACCTCGAGCATGCAGCTTCTGAGTCGAGATGCCCACCTCAGCGCCAAAACCAAACTCCCCACCGTCGGTAAATCTTGTTGAGGTGTTGACCATCACAGCAGCCGAGTCAACCGAAGCGAGAAAGCGCTCTGCGTTTGCAAGGTCACCGGTAACAATTGACTCGGTGTGCTGGGTGGAGAACTTCGCGATGTGCTCGAGTGCCGCATCAAGATCGTCCACCACCCTGACCGATAGCTCAAGAGAGAGGTACTCGGTCTTCCATGTCTCATCGGTTGCCGGCTCGGCTTCGATGTATTTCCTGCTGATCTCGCAGCCGTGCAGCTTCACACCAGCTTCCACAAGAGCCTTGCCAATAGCTGGCAACAGCCTCTCGGCAGCAGACGCGTGAACCAGAAGTGTCTCCAGAGAATTGCAGACAGATGGGCGGTGAGTCTTCGAATTGATAACCAGTGGCAGAGCCATATCTAAATCAGCTGACTCGTCAAGGAACATGTGGACTATGCCATCGCCGGTTTCGATGACCGGCACCTTGGAGTTCTGCACCACGCTTTGAATAAGAGCGGCGGAGCCTCTTGGAATGAGCACGTCGATCAGGCCACGAGCCTGCATCATCTCTGTAGCGCCGTCACGGCCGAACTCATCGACAGTCGCTACCCCAGATTCAGGCAGTGAGCTCTCTTTCAGGCCTCGCTGAATTAGGGAAACTAAAACCTCATTGGTTTTCTCCGCGGCGGAACCTCCTCGGAGCACTGCCGCGTTACCACTCTTGAGAGCAAGGGCGGCGATATCAACGGTGACATTTGGCCTTGCCTCATAGATGCAGCCAATTACTCCAAATGGAACCTTGACCTGCTGAAGGCTGATGCCATTTGGAAGCGTTTTGCCCTGAACGCTGACGCCAACTGGGTCTGGCAGAGCAATGATTTCTTCAATGGATCTTGCAAGACCTTGGATCCTGACCTCATCGAGCTTTAGCCTGTCCAAAAGGCCTTGAGAAAGTCCGTTTTCTTTACCGCGCTTGAGATCTATAGCGTTTGCGCTAACGATCGCATTTGAGTTATCCAGCAGCAGCTGGGCAATGCGCGCCAACGCGGCATTCTTGGCATCCGTAGAAGCGGCGGCAAGAGAGGGCGAAGCTTCCTTCGCCCTTATAAGGATTGACTGCACGCTCATGCCAAAATCCTAACTTGCTGCCTCATTGACGGGCTCAAACCAAGTGTGGTGAGGATTCCCCTCGGCAAGTGATGCAACGAGCTCGGTTGCCGTGAGAATTGCTCCGACACCACCCTCTGCGGCATACCTAGCAGCAGCCAGTTTCGTAAGGGCTCCACCTGTTCCGTAACCGGTAGAGGTCCCCGAAACTTGGATCTGGGAAAGATCGTCGTCCTGGTTTACAACCGCGATGCGCTCCGCGCCGAATTCACCCGGAGGCTTGGAGTAGAGCGAATCAACATCGCTCAGGAGAATGAGCAGGTCAGCCTGAGCCAGAAGTGAAACTCTCGAAGCTAGCCGATCGTTGTCACCAAAGCGGATCTCCTGAGTTGCAACGGAATCATTCTCGTTAATAATCGGCACCACACCTATCTCTAAGAGCCGTTCAAGCGCCCTAGAGGCATTCATCCGAGGTTGCTCCTCGTCAAGGTTGTCTACCGTGAGAAGAATTTGGCCCGGAATTAGCCCATGACGGTCAAGAGAACGTTCGTAGCGCCCCATGAGTCTGGCCTGGCCAATGCTGGCCAAAGCCTGGCTGGTGGCCAAGTCCTCTGACTTCACGGTTAGGCCTATAAGAGGAGCTGCTGTGGCAATGGCTCCAGAGCTAACCACGATTACTTCTTTGCCGGCCTGTGCCTGCTGTGCAACGAAGTCCACAATCAAATCTAGGTTTGCCTCGTTAGCGCCTGTTATTGAAGAGGAGCCGACCTTGATGACTATCCTCTTGGCCTCAGCCAATCGTTCTGCGGTTCTCACTCTTCCTCCGTGAAAATGCTTGACTCGCGCACAGCCTCTCGCTCTGCACGACCCTTTGCGCGCTCATCCATCATTTCGTAATACTCAGCTCTTCGCTGTTTGTTGGTGCGACGATCGTTGGGGTCAATTCTTTCAGCGACCCCACGAGCATCAGCCATTTCGGCAAGAGATGAAATCATCGGGTCCCAATCGAAGACAACACCGTCTCCGGATCCCACAATCACTGTCGAACCGGAGCGAGCGCCCAGCTTAGTGAGCTGATCCTCGACACCAAGCTTGTGAAGTCTTTCGGCGAGATAGCCAACGGCCTCAGCGTTACCAAACTCTGTCTGAGCAACCCAGCGCTCTGGCTTCTGGCCAACCACCCTGAATATCTCTTCGTCACCAATCTGTTCCCGGGTGACGCTGAAGGTTGAGGTCTCAGGCTGAGTTTGTAGCAGTGAGAAGCGCCTAGAGGTCTCCTCAGTGACTTGTGAACGACCCTCCTGGGCAAGCATTCCTAGGGCAAAGCCAAGCTCCCTAAGTCCTGCATGGGTAGCGGTCGAAACCTGATAGACCGGATAGCCAAGGTTCTCAAAGTCCTTTTGCACAAAGTCAGCCAGCTCCTTCGCATCCGGAATGTCAATCTTGTTGAGAACCACGACCTGTGGTCTTTCAATAAGCGGCATCTGCCCCTGAGGGACCTCGTACTTTTCAAGCTCCTCAAGAATTACCTTGAGATCGCTCACTGGGTCGCGACCATTTTCCAAAGTGGCGCAGTCGATTACGTGGCAAAGGGCGCTGCAGCGCTCGACGTGCCGAAGGAACTCAAGGCCGAGCCCCTTACCCTCGCTTGCACCCTCGATGAGACCAGGAACGTCCGCAATGGTGTAGCGCTTTTCGCCGGCCTGCACCACCCCAAGGTTTGGATGCAGGGTTGTGAACGGGTAATCGGCAATCTTGGGCCTGGCCGCGCTCATGGCAGCGATTAGCGAAGACTTTCCTGCCGAGGGGAAACCGACTAGAGCAATATCGGCAACCGTCTTCAGCTCGAGAACTACATCTCCCTGCCAACCCGGGACCCCGAGAAGGTGGAAACCAGGGGCAATCCTTTTGCGGCTTGCCAGTGCGGCATTTCCAAGCCCGCCCTGACCACCCTTGGCAACAAGAAGCTCCATGCCTGGGTGTGCGAGATCGGCAAGAATTTCTCCCGTTGGGGACTTGACGACGGTGCCGACCGGCACGGGCAGCACAAGGTTCTCACCTCGGTATCCGTTGTTAAAGTCACCCTGGCCGTTCCCACCGGAGTCGGATGAGCGGTGAGGCCTGTGGTGGTAATCCAAAAGCGTGGTGACGTTGTTGTCAGAGATAAGGGAGATTGACCCGCCGTCGCCGCCGTTACCGCCATCCGGACCTGCTAGCGGTTTGTACTTCTCACGCTTAATGCTGGTGCAGCCGTTGCCACCGGAACCGGCGCGCAAATGGAGCGTAACTTGATCAATGAAGCTGACCATAATGCTCCTCTAACTAAAAGAGGCGGACCCGAAGGCCCGCCTCAATCAAATCTTTGTGTTACTGGGAAACCACGTTTACTACGCGGCGTCCTGCCTTGGCACCGAACTCAACTGCACCGGCGGAGAGTGCAAACAGAGTGTCGTCCTTGCCACGGCCGACGTTCACACCCGGGTGGAAGTGGGTTCCGCGCTGGCGAACCAGAATCTCACCGGCATTTACCTGCTGGCCATCGTGACGCTTCACGCCTAGACGCTGCGCGTTTGAGTCGCGACCGTTCCTGGTGGAGCTAACTCCCTTTTTGGATGCCATTTCTACCTGCCTACTTGATCTCGGTGACCTGAACGCGGGTCAGATCCTGACGGTGACCCTGACGCTTTTTGTAACCGGTCTTGTTCTTGTACTTCTGGATAACAATCTTTGGTCCACGAGTCTGGTCCAAAACCTCTGCGACAACCTTCACCTTCGCGAGTGCCTTAGCATCGCTGGTCACCTTCTCGCCATCTACCAAAAGCAGGGCTGGAAGCTCAATCGTTCCTGAGGTCGCGGCAATGCGGTTCATGGTGACGATCGTGCCGACCTCAACCTTTTCCTGGCGGCCGCCTGCGCGTACTACTGCGTAAACCACTTTGAAACCTATCTTTACGGGATATCTCTCATCCAAAGCTGGACGAGCAACAGCGGCTAAGTTTAGTGAAGTTTGGAGCTTCGGTCAACAAGTTGAAGACCCTATTCAGTTTCTTTTTCCGCCTTTTTTGCCCTTGGCTTTTTTACCGTGCTGGTGGCACGTCGAGACTTGGGCTTCGCCTTTGGTGTGGGCTCAGGGAGAGCTTCCAAGACAGCATTTAGCATCTCAGTCTTGCCTTCAGGCTCTTTGGACTCAGTTGGGGTGACGCCGGCCATCTTGTTGAAAACGTCCTTTGCCGCATCAGCCTGCTCCGCAGTGACCACCTTCTTGACGACTTCGGGCTTCTCAGCCTTCTTCTTGCTACCTCGCTTAGGAGTTTCCTGCGAGCGGAACCTTGGCTCTTCGTGAACCACCACTCCCCTGCCAGCGCAGCACTCACACGGCTCACTGAAAGTTTCTAGAAGCCCAAGGCCTATCTTCTTGCGTGTCATCTGAACAAGGCCAAGTGAGGTAATCTCACCGACCTGGTTCTTGGTCCTATCGCGACTGAGGCACTCAAGCAGTCTCCTGCGAACAGATTCCTGGTTTGCGTCCTGAATCATGTCGATGAAATCAATGACGATGATGCCGCCGATGTCCCGAAGGCGTAGCTGACGGACTAGCTCCTCAGCTGCTTCGAGGTTGTTTTTGGTGACCGTCTCCTCGAGGTTTCCGCCTGAGCCAATGAACTTTCCGGTGTTGACGTCAACCACGGTCATGGCCTCAGTTCGATCAATCACCAGCGAGCCGCCTGATGGCAGGTAAACCTTGCGATCTAAGGCCTTGGCAATCTGATCGCCAATGAAATAGGTGTCGAAGATATCTATCTTCTTTTTGTACTCGACAACCCGCTCCATGAGGTCAGGGGCTACCGCCTGCAGGTACTCGCGAATGGTCTCGTTGGCCCGCTTGCCGCTGATAACCAGCTCCTGGAAGTCTTCATTGAAGACGTCGCGGATGATTTTGACTAGAAGGTCTGGCTCGCTGTGAAGAGTGGCTGGTGCCTTGCCTGTCTCAGCCTGCCTGGTGATCTCTTCCCACTGGGTTTGAAGGCGCTGAACGTCAAGAATCAACTGTTCCTCAGAGGCACCCTCAGCGGCGGTGCGGACAATGACGCCGGCATCTTCGGGAAGCGTGTTCTTGAGAATCTGCTTTAGACGCTGACGCTCTCCCTCTGGAAGCTTTCTGGAAATGCCAGACATGTTTCCACCTGGCACATAAACCAGGAAGCGCCCAGGCAGTGAAATCTGAGAGGTGAGCCGGGCACCCTTTTGTCCAACCGGGTCCTTTGTGACCTGCACCAGAACCTGATCGCCAGACTTGAGGGCCAGTTCGATTCGCCTTGGTTGGTTTCCAGTTTCAGCAGCCTCCCAGTCGACCTCACCGGAATACAAAACCGCATTACGACCGCGACCAATGTCGACAAACGCAGCCTCCATGGAGGGCAGCACGTTTTGAACCTTGCCCAGGTAGACGTTTCCAATTATCGAGGCGCCCTGAGTCTCAGTGACGTAGTGCTCTACCAGCTGACCGTCCTCGAGAACACCGATCTGGACGCGCTCATCAACTTCTCGCACGATCATCTTGCGGTCTACTGACTCACGCCTGGCGAGAAACTCACTCTCGGTAATCGTTGAGCGGCGGCGCCCGGTATCACGCGAATCTCTCCTGCGCTGGCGCTTCGCCTCGACGCGGGTAGATGAGTCCGCCTCTTCCTTCTTTTCCCCCGCCACGGGCTTTGCGCGCTCCTTCGGAGCCTCCTTGCGGGTGCGCTCGCGCCGCTTTGGTTCAGGTTTTGCCTCTTCGGCGGGTTTACCCGAGCGTGGATTCACCACGGGGGTAGGGAGATCTGGGGCCTGGAAGATTAGCTGGGTTGCCAGCGGCTTCTTCGGCTCTTCTTTTTTCTTAGCCAAGTTATGCCTCATGGCCTGAGGTTCACACCCTCTAGGTCATTTGTCGTGATTCGAGCCGCAGCCTGAATCTAATTCTCAGTGTCACCAGCAACTTGTGGTGAAAATCCTTCGATGCGAGTGTGTTCGCATCTACCTTGAAGTATGCCATGAACGTTATAAAAATGCGATAATCCCAGCATGCTGTTTCCCTTTTTCCTCATTGGCTTTGGCGCGATGGGCTGGATCGCGAGCTTCGGTCTCACCCTAGAGCGCATCAAGGTTGCCGGTGATCCTGGGGCGGCAACGGCATGCGATATCTCCCCGTTTATCAGCTGTAAGTCAGTGATGCTCTCCGAGCAAGCGGCCCTCTTCGGATTTCCAAATCCTCTTATTGGACTGGCGGCGTTTTTTGCGCCCGTGCTGGTCGGTTTTGCAATGTTGGCCGGTGCAAAGTTTGCAAGCTGGTTCTGGCAGGGACTCTTGGCCGGCCACGTCCTGGCGATGGCATTTGTTTTCTGGCTTTTCACCCAGAGCGTTTTCTCAATTGGATCACTTTGCATTTACTGCATGGTGGCGTGGACGGCGACTATCCCGCTCTTCTGGGGCATATTCGGCAAGGCCGGAAAAGATG